>DMQT01000150.1 GCA_003455595.1 Betaproteobacteria bacterium | reverse complement strand
CTGCGCAAAATGGACTTGCGCCTGCTCGAAGCCCAAGCGAAAAAGCAGGGCTGACGGGCGCACTGAAACCGGAAAACACCCACGCCCGCCGCTGATACGCTGGGTGGTTTCTCAACGTAGCGATGCGTGCCGGATTTCGCCCAGTATCTCGCCAAGCTGTTTGGCGCTGACAGGCTGGTGCGCATGGCCGTGCACCTCGAGCTGGATGTGATGATCGTCTATGCCCAGGAAGCGCACGCCGGTCTCGTCCAGCTTGTTGCGCAACTGTTCCAGCGCCTCGTCCGCAGCCTGGTCTGCCGTATGCCGGGCGACCAGCACGCCGATCACACAGATCACCAGATCGAGATCACAGCGCCCGGTATGCGCCACAATGCCGGTTTCGACGCATGCGGGTGCAAGTGCAGCGCTGCGCCCTCGCCCCGCAGGGCGGCCGCAACATCCTCGGCGTAGCGCGTTCCCGCCGCAGGCGAGTCGAACAGCATCATCGGCTCATGGGCCAGCCGTACGCCTTCTGCGTTGCCGCGCTCAATCTCCGCCATCACCAGCAGCGCAAATCCCTGCGCCACTTTGCGGCCACGCAATACCCCGTCCAGCCGTTCATCGCCCGCTGCATGCAAGTCCGCCAACAGGTCGGCGAGTGGCGGCGTGACCGACCACAGCGCATGTGCCAGGGACGTTGCCGGCTCAGGGCCGCGGATCTCCAGCCAACGTGCCTCACACAAATCGACCAGCGCCTGCTGGAGCGTGCGCCGCTCCGCCTCGGAGTATGCGGCCGACAAACCGCGCGGCCTCGGATTCAATGAGTGAGAGTTTGGGCATGGTTGATTTAAGGTGGCAACTCAATGTCTCAATGTCGGGAAAACACGGTCTGCTCAACGCTGCGTGCCTGAGCACGCGCAGCAGCACCACGGGTGCAAGGCCGTCTTTTCCCAATATAGCTCACCGGTTATCATGCGCATGGTCCGCGTTGTCATTTCCGGCCGGCGGCGTGCTGGTTTCCCTTTTCCAGACCACGCCGACGGCACTGCGAGGCAAATTCCACGTCATCCGAAGTTATCCTCACAGCCATCAACCCATGCGCTTGCATGCCCACTCATTCATGCGCCTATTGCTGCTGTCGACCCTTTTCACCTGGGAAACACGCTTGCAGCCTGTATCAGCGCAGGCTGGTCACGTATTTTTGCGTGTTGGGATGGTCGTTGGGTGGTGATGCGGCAGGCGCGGCAGGTGTTGGCATGGCCTCGGGCCATAGTTCAAACAGCTCGCGCAGCTTGAGTGCGGCAAGTATCAATTTCTCCTGATCCGAATCCTCTGCGACGGTCAAAATCTGCCTGGCATATATTTTGTCGCTGACAAACTGTTCGATGCTGAAACGCTGTCCGGTTTCGCGTGCGAGCAGTATCTTGAAATGGGTCAGGGAAATCATGGCTTCGGTATTCATTGTTCCGCACTCCGTTGTGGGTTCAAATCAGGTTAGAAATTAAATTTTTTCGTACGACATTCAGGAATCCCGTACGGATATAGGATCAATCAGGCGGTGCTCATGTTGGCGGTTTCCATGGCGACGATGGCTTTGGCCTGATTCATGTCGCTGGTGTAACCGCTGCCGTACAGGCAACAGGCGAGCTGGTTGATGATGGGCAGCGGCAGGGGATGGTGTCCGGCCATGGCTTCGCGGATCCAGTTGGCAGTGGTGGGCGCGTCGATCGTGTCGGGTAAGGTGGGCAGGCTTTTGAGTGGGCCGACTTCGGCCTCGAACAGCAACTGTTCCTTGCAGTCTTCAAAATATGTCAGGTCGGGGCGGCGTTTCGGGTTGGCGAAGGCTTCACCCTCGGTGCCGCGCAGCAGTAGCGCACGCGCGCAGGTGGTCTGGAAAAATGCACGCATCTTGTCCATGTAATCCGGGTGCGACACGCTTACCACGCGCAGGCTGTCGCCGCCGAACGGGTCGATCATTTTCGCCAGCGAATGCCCGCTGTTGCGCACGCCGAGGCGGTTGCGCAGCGCCAGCAGGTTGGCCAGGCCGGGTGACAGCGCGGCGGTTGGCACAAAGGCGATGCGCTCGCTCGCCAGCGCTTCATTGGCCTGGCGCACGTTGATGCACGGCAAAATGCCCAATTCACGCAATATATACGCGGTGGCAACCCGACCGTGGCCTTCCAGCGTGCCGTGGATCAATACCGGTACGCCGAATTTCACCAGCAATAGGGCCAGCAGCGGCAGCAGATTGGCCTGATGGCGCGCACCGTTATAAGTGGGCAGCACCACTGGGCGAATGCCGCCGGGCGGTACGTCGAGCGGGTAGATGCGTTGCGCCAGCGCCTGATAAAAGCCCAGCAGCTCGTCGTCGGATTCACTTTTCATGCGCAGCGCGATGAGTATGGCGCCGAGTTCCAGCTCGGGCACGCCGCCGTCGAGCATGGCACCGTAGAGTTTTTCGGCTTCGTCCAGCGTCAGGTCGCGTGCGCCATGCACGCCGCGGGCGATTTCTCGGAGGATGGCGGGATAACTCATGCGGCCTCCTGTTTGTAAGTGTTTGCCATGCGTTTTAGCTCCGGCACGCATGAGCCGCATTCGGTGCCGCATTTGAGACTGGCTTGCAGCGCGGACAAATCTGCGCCTTTCTCTACTGCTGCAAGAATCTGCGTTTCGGAGATGTTCAGGCAGTTGCACACGATGCGCCCGCGGCTGGCAGTGCCGACTGGCGGGGTGGACAGCGGTGCCAGCACCCAGGCGCGCAGCGGGGCGATGTCGGCAGCTTCGGCCATCATTTCCTTGAGCCAGTCGGCGGCGGCGACTTCGCCGGTCAGACGCACGCCGACCACGCGCCCGTCATCCACCAGTACGCGTTTGGAAATGCCGCGTCGGGGGTCGTCGTAACGCATGATGCGGGTTTCGTCCTGCATGTCGAGCAGCGCGTCGATTTCCGCCAGCATGTCGGCCGACAGCGGCGTGCCGTGCGCCACGCGCAGTACCAGTACCGGGTTGTCGCGGCCATACAGGCCGCAGCTGGCGTAGTCGAAACGCGACAGCAGGGGCTGGATGCGCAGCATGCGCGCCACCGCGTTGTCGCGCCGCATCACCGCCATGTGCCAGGGCAACGGCGCTTTGCTGAGCTGCACGGCAGCATGTTTGAGCTCGGGCTGGCGCGACACCGGGTCGCGCTGGTCGGCAGTGACGCTGTTGATGCCGAACCCGCTCATGTAGCGCCCGCCCCAGTGCATCGGCATGAACACCTGGCCGACGCGCATTTCTTCGCTGGCTTCGACCGGCACCAGCAGCTCGCCACGGCGGCTTTTCATGCGTACCAGCTCGCCGTTTTTCAGGCTGCGCCGCGCCATGTCGTCGGCGTGCATCGACAATACCGGTGCTTCGGCGTGGCTATACAGGCGCGCCACCATGCCGGTGCGGCTCATGCCGTGCCACTGGTCGCGCAGCCGACCGGTATTCAGATGCAATGGAAACCGCGCGTCGATGACTTCTGCGGTGGGCAGATAGCGGGTATTGGAAAATTTGGCGCGGCCATCGGCGGTGGGGTAAATGCCGTCGGCGTACAGGCGCGCCTTGCCAGTGGCCGCGCCTTGCGGGAAAGGCCATTGTTGCGGGCCGCGCTCATCCAGCAGCGCGTAGGACAGGCCGGTGATATCGAGGTCGCGGCCACGGGTAGATTCGCAGTGCTCATTGAATACCGCCTCGGCGTTGGTGTAGGGAAACAGCGTGTCGCCCGGTTTGTCCAGCAGCTTGCCCAGACGGCGTGCGAAATCGGCGGCAATGTCCCAGTCCGCACGGGTCTCGCCGGGGGCGCTAATGGCGGTGTTCAGATGCGTGATGCGGCGTTCGGAATTGGTGACAGTGCCCTCTTTTTCACCCCAGGCGGCGGCGGGCAGCAGCAGGTCGGCGTATTCGGCGGTCTCGGTGTAGGCGTTAACCTCCTGAACCACGACAAACTCGGCTGTATCCAGCGCGGCGCGCACCATGGCCTGATTGGGCAGCGATTGCGCCGGGTTGGTACAGGCAATCCACAGCGCCTTGATTTCACCGCGCGCGGCCGCTTCGAACATTTCCAGCGCGGTTTTGCCGGGCGTTTCCGGTACCGAGTCCACGCCCCACAACGCCGCCACTTCGGCGCGGTGTGCGGGATTGGCCATGTCGCGGTGCGCCGACAACAGGCCGGCCATACCGCCCACCTCGCGCCCGCCCATGGCATTGGGCTGCCCGGTGAGCGAAAATGGCCCGGCACCGGGACGGCCAATCTGGCCGGTAGCGAGGTGCAGGTTGATCAGCGCCGCATTTTTATCGGTGCCGTGGCTGGACTGGTTCAAACCCTGGCAGTACAGCGACAAGGTGGCAGGCGAGCCGCCGAACCAGCGTGCCGCGGTGATGATGTCTGCTGCCGGTATGCCGCACAGCCCGGCTACCGCTTCGGGCGAATATTCGCGCACCGTGGCACGCAGCGCGTCGAAGCCGCTGGTATGCGCGGCGATGTAAGCCGGGTCGGTGAGATTTTCCCACAGCATCACGTGCAGCATGGCGTTGAATAGCGCCACGTCGGTGCCGGGCAGAATCGCCAGGTGCAAATCGGCCTCGCGCGCCGTGTCGGTGCGGCGCGGGTCAACCACAATCACCTTTAAATCCGGATTGGCCTTGCGTGCGTCCTCGATGCGGCGATACAGGATCGGATGTGCGTAGGCGGTGTTCGACCCGGCGATGAACAGGCAATGGGTCGCGGCGATGTCCTCATAACAGGCCGGCGGCGCGTCGGCGCCGAGCGTGGCCTTGTAGCCTGTGACCGCGCTGGACATGCACAGGCGTGAGTTGGTATCGACGTTGTTGGTGCCAACCAGGCCTTTTGCGAGTTTGTTGAAGACGTAGTAATCCTCGGTGAGCAACTGGCCGGAAATGTAAAAGCCCACCGCGTCCGGGCCGTACTCGCGAATGATGTCGGCAAAGCGGGCGGCGGCGTGGTCGAGTGCGTCGTCCCAGCTCGCGCGCGCACGCACTTCGTCACGCGACTCACGTAATTCCGGGTAGAGCGCCCGCGCGTCCGCCTGCGCGGCAGCCAGATGCAGCGTTGCACCCTTGGTACACAGGCGGCCAAAGTTGGCCGGGTGGTTTGGGTCGCCGCGCACGCTGGTGATCGATGTGCCGTCAGTTTCGATCAGCACGCCGCAGCCGACGCCGCAGTAGGCACAGGCAGAAGAGACGGATTTGGAAGTCGTTAGGGCAGTCATGGTAGTTACAAAGCAATTGCTATGCCATTAAATAACATGATTAATATCATATAGTTATAATAAACACGACCGGAGTGACAAGTGGATGCGCAAAATTGGTGTGCATGTTTCACGCAGCGGGCACTGTTTTTGTGCGCCCATGCAGCGGTGCAATTTTGCTGTAGTGAGCGGCGACGAAAAGTCGCCATGCATTACGAAACACGCAACGTTTTTCTGCTGTTGTTACGAGTGAGGCCCAGGTTTACGGGGCTTTCCGCCTGGTGCTATTTGCTGACAGGTCGTTATTCTGTATGCATAAAGTAAAAACATGAACCTGATCAGACCTGTCAGCCGCGCGCTACTGCTTTTGTTGGTGGCGTTACCGGCGTACGCGCTGAATCGCGAAGGTGTAACTGCGCAACGGTGATCCGGCAGGCGCTGAGCGGGTGTTTGCGGATGCGGAAAAACTGGGTATTGACCGCAGCCAGATCGCCACGGAATACGCACAGGCGTTTTATCAGCAGGGTAAGCCCAAGGCGCTGCTGGATAAATTTTCGGCGGACGGCTTGCCTGTTGTCGCGCCTCGACGTGTTGCTGCTCCGCGCGCAGGCGCAACTGGATCTGGGACAGCGCGACAGCGCCATGACAAGCGCCCAGCAGGCTGGGAAAATTCCCGGCGGCGAAGCATGTGCACTGGCGTTGCAGGCGAAAATCCTGCTTGTTTCGGGCCGCTAGCCGGAAGCAAAAATTGCTGCGTAGCGCGCCGTACAACTGGGTCCGCGCGATGCCGATGCCTGGACAATGCAGGCCTCGGTGGCGCATGCCGGTGGCGATTTGAATATCGCGTTGCAAGGCGTCGATTCCGTGCTGTTCAGTTTTGGCAACGCAAATAAAGTGAACCTGACCAGCACCAGTTTCGGCTGGGTGCAGGGCGATTCAGACTTTGCGGTGTGGGCGTATACGGGACTTTCTGCCACTGCGCCACTGGCCAATTTGACCTACAGCAATCTCACCAGTAATGGCTGGACGTTGGTGGGCAACTATAACGGGGGCAGCAGCACCGGAACGAAGACATTTGCCAACAGCATCTACTCCAGTTACTGGCTGGTTGGTGTTTACAACGGCACCGGTAGCGGCGCGATTGATGGCGGCAACGATTACTTCAAGCTGTATTCGGTGAACGGTAGCTCGTGCGCGTCAGGTCAGGCCGGTTGTGGTGGTGGCAGCGGTCAAGTGCCGGAGCCTGGTACGCTGTTGCTGCTGGGTGTGGGGCTGCTGGGGCTGATGCGGATGTCGCGGAAACTCGCAATGAGCCGAATGGCAATTTGATCGTTGTTGTTTTTGCAGCCAACGCGCTGTGAAATTGAAAAATGCCGCACACCGTTCACGCGTGCGGCATTTTTATTGAGCACTGGATGGATTGATCGCAATGGCGCGTTATTCTGCGTGCTTGTTCACCGCGCCGGGGTTGCCCCAGCGCGTAATATCATCCACTTCCACGCCTACCCACCACAGTTTTCCGACGCTGTCGGCGTCCATGCCGCCCACTGTGCGCTGGCCTTCACCGAGGCGGATATGTTCGGCGTAGTCTTCAGCTTCGCTTGCAGTGCGGAACACATGCCAAGACACGACTTTGTTGTCCGGGTCGTGACTGGGCAATTTGCGAAAGCTGTTGATGAAGTTATTGAACATGGCTGCCTCCTGTGCGTGGGTTGAGCGAATCCGCTGCGTCGCCCTTGCAGTATAGGAAGACGCGTGCGGCGCGCAAGCTGGCTAGACGACTTCAAGCAGCCGGCCGTCGCCACGCACAATGCCGCAGCGCACCGACAGGTTTGGGTACGCCTGCGCCATGGCGGCACGGTATTCATCCAGTTGCGCGCGGTGGCGCTGCTGTAACTGGGTGTCGCTGGCGTCGTCGCCGGATTTGTAATCCAGTATCCACAGGGCGTCATCCAGCCGCACCACACGATCGATACGCCGGGCTTCACCGTCAGCCGTTAAATAGGGCATTTCATTGCGCGCAAAATGATAACGCGCCGGATCAAAAAATGCTGCCAGCTGCGGGCTGGCGAGCAGGCGCCGGGCGTGCGCCAGGGCGCTGTCGAAATCTTCTGGATGCCCCAGTTGCTGACGCAGCAGGGTAGCGGCGGGTGCAGCGGCGGGTGGCGCGATGCGCTCCAGAATCGCGTGCAGCAACACGCCATAATTGATTTGCGCGTTATTCACCGGGATGGTGCGGCAGCCCACGGCGGCAAGCTGATGCAGGTTGGCGGGGAGGGCGATCGGCAGCGCTGCCGCGTGGTGCGTACCCGGCAACAGGGTGTAGGGCTGCAGGCTGAGATCGTCTCCCAGACTGCATTCGGTCGCATCGGACTGGTCGGTGAGTGCCGCCAGGATCTGGCCGTGCCAATCGTCTTGCCGCACGCTGCTGGCCGAACCGCTGACGATCAGCGCCTGGCGTGCGCGCGTCATGGCGACATACAGCAGGTTGAAATTTTCACGCTGGGCATGGTGCGCCTCGGCTTCAAAAAAGGCCGCCTGAAATTCAGCACGCAGGGTTTTGTCGCCGTACAGCGAAAAATGCTCGGGGCGTTCCGCACCGGCTCGCCAGCTGGTCAGCGAAGCGTAGTTTGCAGTCCGGGGGCGGTGCGGCCCCGCGTCGAGCAGCCAGACGATGGGCGCTTCCAATCCCTTGGCACCGTGGATGGTGTGGATGCTGACGGCATTACTCAGTTGCGCGGTTTTGCCCAGGTCGGGGCTGCTGGCGTCGCCGCCTGCCTGCAATTCGGCCAATTCGTGCAAAAAGCGCGGCAGGCTGGGGTAGCGCCCACCCGACAAGGTCAGCGCCAGTTCCATGAAGCTATCCAGGTTGGCGGCAATGCCCGGGCGCAGCGCGTCGGGCGCTGCGGTAGCATAACGTGCAGGCACCTCAGCGCTGAAATAAATGCGGTCGAGCAGGTCGTGCACCGGCAGCCGTCCAGCCAGCGCCAGCCAGTCGCTCAGCAGTCTGGCCGCGCGTGTCAGCTTCGGGCTGGCATCGGCAGTCAGGCTGCGCAAGCGCTGCCACAGACTGTCACCGGGGCAGGTGGTCAACTGCAGCAGCTCGGCATCGCTGTAATCAAACAGCGGCGAGCGCAGGGCGCGCGCCAGATCCAGGTCGATGAACGGCGTTACCAGAAAACCCAGCAGGCTCATTAGGTCGCCGATTTCCAGGGTGTCGAGCAGGCCGCCACTACGCGTGCTGGCGTAAGGAATGCGTGCCGCTTTAAGTGCGCGCTCGTAGACCGCCAGGTGGGTGCGGTTGCGTACCAGGATCATCACATCGCGGTATTCGGCCGGACGTGCGCCGGTTTTTTCGTCGTCGACGATCCACTGGCCGATGATTTGCTGCAGGCGTTGCACCAGTCGCTGCGCCTCGATTTCCCGCACCTGTGTGTCGGCGTCCTGAAACGGCGTGGTGAGCGGATTGCGGTAGCCGTCTGGCGTTAATTCGGCCGGTTGGGGGAACTGCGCCAGCGGCACTATTTCGACCCGGCCAGTACGCCCGCTGTCGTGTGCCGTGTGTGGCTGGAACAGCGGATATGCTGCCGCCACGCGGCCAAAATTCTGGTTCACCGCATGCATGATGGGGGGCGCGCTGCGGCGCGTGGCGTTCTGCTGCAGACAGGCTGCGCCGTGTTCGACCAGGTAATCGCGCGCCAGGCTGAACAGTCCTGCCTCGGCGCCGCGAAAGCGGTAAATCGACTGCTTCGGGTCGCCCACCAGAAAGATCGTCGGCATGCGGTCAGCATTGGCAGCAGCGCCAAACCAGCTTTGCAGCACCCGCCATTGCAACGGATTGGTGTCCTGAAACTCGTCCAGCAAAATGTGCCGGTAACGCGCATCGAGCTTGAATTGCAGGTATTCGGCCTGATCCGAATTCGACAGCAGGCGCGCGACCTGCCATTCGACATCGGCGAAATCCAGCACGCGGCGTGCGTGTTTGAGGCGCTGGTAGTGCGCCAGCAGGGCGTCGCCGATAGCCAGCGCGTCAGCGTTGAACTGGTATACGCGCTGCGCCGCCAACCAGCCGCGCGCCTGCAACAGACGCTCGCCGAGTTGCGCGTGCAGTGCCAGAAAGCGCGCATCGTCTTCGGCACCCAGGCGCTGGATCGAGGACTTGCCGGAACTGTGTTTACGCAGCTCGCCCGCAGCCGTTAGCAGTGCGCCGCACACCGCGCCAAAGCAGGTTTGCGTCGCATCGCGCGTGTCCAGCGTGGCGTGCAACTGACGGCCAGCCGCGGCATTTTTGCCTTCTGGCGTCGGGCTGTTGCGGATCAGCAAGTCGGCGTAATCGCGCAGCGACTGAATCAATGAGGCATCGTTCAGCAGTGCAGCGATGACATCGCTATCGGGCGCCACACCCATCGCATCCT
>DMQT01000104.1:320-5358 GCA_003455595.1 Betaproteobacteria bacterium | reverse complement strand
CATGACTCTGACCGAATTGCGTTACATCGTTGCCGTTGCCCGCGAGCGCCATTTTGGCCGTGCCGCCGAGGCGTGTTTTGTGTCCCAGCCGACGCTCAGCGTGGGTATTCGCAAGCTTGAAGATGAGCTGGGCGTAAGCCTGTTCGAGCGCGGCAGCAGTGAAGTGAGCGTGACCCCGGTCGGCGCGCGTATCGTGGCGCAGGCGGCGCATATTCTGACACTGTCAGCGGATCTGAAAAGCCTGGCGCAAGCCGGTAAAGATCCGCTGATTGAGCCGCTGCGGCTGGGGCTGATTTACACCATCGCACCGTACCTGTTGCCTAAACTGATTCCGCAGCTGCATACGCTGGCACCGCATATGCCGCTGCTGCTGGAAGAAAACTTCACCGCGCGGCTGGGGGAAAAGCTGCGTCAGGGTGAACTCGACATCATCATCATTTCACTGCCGTTCGATGAAGCGGGGGTTGAAACGCGGCTGTTGTACGACGAGCCGTTTCAGGTGGCGCTGCCTGCCGACCATGCCTGGTGTGCCAAAAGCAGCATTGATGCGGCCGAACTGATGCAGGAAAACCTGCTGCTGCTGGGCTCGGGACATTGCTTCCGCGATCAGGTGCTAAAAGTCTGTCCGGCACTCAATCGCACCGCAAGCTCGCCCGGCAGCATGCAAAAAACCCTGGAATCGAGCAGCCTGGAGACCATCCGTCACATGGTCGCGTCCGGCGCGGGCGTGACGGTGATGCCATGCACAGCGGTGCCCACTGAGGCAGGCGAGCGCGGCCTGCTGGCATTTCGCCCGTTTACCGCACCGGCACCGGATCGACCGGTGGCGCTGGCGTGGCGCAAGAGTTTCACGCGCCCGGAGGCCATCGACGTGGTGCGACAAGCCGTCTTGCAGAGCGACATAGCTTGCGTTAAAAAGCATTTTTGATAGATTTTATCTATCTATCAAATTGTAACTATCAATTGGATTTGTCTATTGCGTCTCCGTAACATGCGAAGCGTGGGGCGAACGAATTGCCCCAAACTTAAAAGGAGATACACCATGAAATACCCCGAGTCCGTGACCGTCAAAAATATTGAAGCCGCGTTTGCTGGTGAGTCGATGGCCTACATCAAGTACATGTACTTCGCCAAAATGTGCCGCGCAGTAGGCGATGAAGCCAGTGCGATTGCCTTCGAATCTACTGCGACGCAGGAAGTGCAGCACGCATTTGGTCACCTTGATTTGCTCTACCCCAAGGCTGAAATGACCCCGGTGCGCTGCCTGGAAATGGCCATCGAAGGCGAGACCTACGAGTACACCGAGATGTACCCGAACTTCCGTCACGCGGCCGTCGAAGAGGGCAACCATGCTGCCGTAGCCGAAATGGACGAGCAGATCGAAGAATCGAAAGAGCACGCTGCGTATTTCCAGTCGATCCTGGACAAAGCCGCCAAACGCTTTGCCGCGCTGGCTAGGGTAGAAGAAAAACACGCCAATCATTACCGTGCCGCTTTGGCGCAAATTACGGCTTAAATTTCAATCAATTCAGGAGAATCAAAATGCAAGTATGGACCTGTGTGGTATGTGGCTTTATTTACGACGAAGTGGCGGGTATGCCGGAAGAGGGTATTGCAGCCGGTACGCGCTGGGCGGATATTCCGGATGACTGGGCGTGCCCGGATTGCGGTGTTGCCAAGGCGGATTTTGAAATGGTGGCGGTTTAACCGCCGTAATAAAGGAGAGCACATGGAACCCATTGTCATTATTGGCAGCGGCCTGGCGGGCTACACGCTGGCGCGCGAGTTGCGCAAGCTGGACAAGACCACGCCGCTGGTCATTATTACCGCCGACGATGGCCGCGCCTACAGCAAGCCGATGCTGTCCAACGCGCTGGCGCAGGGCAAAAGCGCCGATCAGATCGCCAGCGCGCTTGCCCCGGCAGTGGCAGCGCAATTGAACGCCGAGGTGCTGACGCACAGCCGGGTCGAACAGATTGACCCGGCGGCACGCACCGTGCGTGTGGCGCAGCGCGTGATTGCCTACAGCAAGCTGGTGCTGGCGCTGGGCGCTGACCCGGTGCGGCCGCAACTGGCGGGCGATGCGGCGGATCAGGTGCTATCCGTGAACGATTTGCTTGATTACGCGCGCTTTCGCGAACAGATCGCCAACGGCAAGCGCGTCACCATACTCGGTGGCGGGCTGATCGGTTGCGAGTTTGCCAATGACCTGAGCGGCGCAGGCCATCACGTCGATGTCGTGCATCCGGCGCTGTATCCGCTGGACCGTCTGTTGCCCGAGGCCGCTGCGCAGGATTTGCAGCGCGGGCTGGCCGGGGTGGGCGTGGTATGGCACCTGGGACATACAGCAGTTGCAGTGAACCGGGCGGCGACGGGCTACGTTGTCACGCTCGACGATGGCAAGGTGCTGGAAACCGATGTGGTGTTGTCTGCCATTGGCTTGCGTCCGCGCACGCAACTGGCGCAAGCGGCTGGGCTTCAAGTGGCGCGCGGCATCGTGGTAAATCGCGGTCTGGCGACCAGTCAGTCCGATGTGTTTGCGCTGGGTGATTGCGCCGAGGTGAACGGGCATGTGTTGCCTTATGTGTTGCCGTTGATGGCGCAGGCGCGTGCGCTGGCGGCGAACTTGTCTGGCACGCCCACTCAGGTGGTGTATCCGGCCATGCCGGTGATGGTGAAAACCCCGGCATGTCCGGTGGCGGTCGCTACGGTGGCGGGGGAAGTGGCGGGCAGTTGGCAGGTGGATTGCAGCGATGACGGCGTATGTGCCTTGTATCAGGACGGAAATGAAATCCTGCATGGCTTTGCATTGACCGGCAAGCAGGCAGGCCAGCGTCAGGCATTGGCCCGGCAACTGCCGGCGCTGATGCCCTGAGCCGCCTGTCTGCCCGGTCTGTTTTGATGACTGTCAGGGTTGGCGCTCCACGTCTATGATGAACAATGTAATGCGTTATGCACATTCAACTAGCTAAAGGGAGCAGTCATGCAAATACCTCTGCAAATCACTGTACGCGACATGCCAACTTCCGCTGCTTTGGAAGACCACATTCGTGAAAAAACTGCCAAACTCGAACAGTTTTACCCGCCGCTGATGGGCTGTCGTATCGTGGTGGAACTGCCGCACAAACACAAACATCAGGGCAAGCTGTTTAACGTGCGCATTGATCTCACGGTGCCGGGAGGCGAGATCGTTGTTAATCGGGATCAAAGCGAAGATATTTACGTGGCGCTACGCGATGCGTTTGATGCGGCCAGACGCAAGCTGGAGGATTATGGCCGACGCCAGCGCGGCGATGTGAAGACCCATCAGAGTTGGCCCGCTGCAACCGAATCGGCCGGCGCAGAGGACGTCGCGCAAGACACCGAAACCCCGCCTGCCGAATAACGGGGACGGTGCCCTGATGCAAGCCCGCACCTCTCTGTCGGCAGATCAGCTTTGTCGCCGCTGCGATCCGGACAAGTTCCAGTTTGCCACCACTGCCGAACTCGATGACCTGACCGAGGCTATTGGCCAGGCGCGGGCTGTGGAGGCGGTACGGTTTGGCATTGGTATGCGCCACGACGGCTTCAATCTCTATGTGCTCGGCCCGGCCGGTGCAGGCAAGCATGCCCTGCTGCGCCAGTATCTGGACGGCCGCGCTGGCACCGAGCCGCAGCCGCCCGACTGGTGTTACGTCAACAACTTCGGCGACAGCCACAAACCGCGGGCGCTGAAGCTGCCCGCCGCACGCGGCACAGTGCTGCGCGCGGACATGCAGCAACTGGTGGAGGAGCTGCGCGCTACCATTCCGGCGCTGTTCGAAAGCGAGGAATACCACAACCGGGTGGAGCAGATCGACGCCGAGTTCAACGAGCGCCAGGCCGGCGCTTTCGAGGAATTGGCTAAGGACGCTGCGGTCCAGAACATTGTGCTGCTGCACACGCAGGGCGGATTTTCCTTTGCACCCAGCAAAAACAACGAGGTGGTCGAGCCGGAGGAGTTCGACAAGCTGCCCGATGCCGAGCGCGAGAAAATCGCCCACGACATCGAGGTCTTGCAGGAGCGCATGGAAAAAATCGTGCGTCAGGTACGGCAATGGCGCAAGGAACGCTTCGCCAAGATACGCGCGCTCAATCGCGAGATTACCTTGTTCGCAGTGGGTCACCTGATCGACGAGCTCAAGGCGCATTATGCCGATCTGCCCGAAGTACAGGCTTACTTCGACGCAGTGCAGCACGACGTGGTGGACAGCACCGACGAATTCCGCAAGCCGCACGAGATGTCGGCCGCCGGTTTGGCACTGGCGCAGGGCAGCGAACCCCCGGACTTTCGCCGTTATCAAGTCAACCTGCTGGTGGATCACGCCGCGCCCGACGGCGCCCCGGTGGTGTATGAACCGCATCCCAGCTACCAGAATCTGGTGGGCCGGGTGGAGCACATCGCCCAGTTCGGCACGCTGCTCACCGACTTTTCCCTGATCAAGCCCGGTGCCTTGCACCAGGCCAACAGCGGCTATTTGCTGCTGGACGCATACAAGCTGCTGTCCCAGCCCTACGCCTGGGAAGGCTTGAAGCGGGCGCTCTCCACGCGCGAGATCCGCATCGAGTCCCTGGGCCAGATGTTCAGCCTGATCAGCACGGTCTCGCTGGAACCCGAACCCATCCCACTTGACGTAAAAGTGGTGCTGTTCGGCGACCGCATGCTCTATTACCTGCTGGCCGAGTACGACCCGGAGTTCGCCGAGCTGTTCAAGGTAGCGGCGGATTTCGAGGACGAGGTGGAGCGCAATGACGCCACCGACCTGCTCTACGCACGCCTGATCGGCACCATGGGGCGCAAGGCCGAATTGCGGCCGTTCGAACGCGGCGGCGTGGCGCGCGTCATCGAACAATGCGCGCGCGCCATCGGTGACGCGGAAAAACTTTCCACCCACATGCAGGGCCTGTCCGACCTGCTGCGCGAGGCGGACTACTGGGCAGGCGAAGCCCAACGCGCTCACGTTGCCGCGGAAGACGTGGAGCGTGCCATCGAGGCGCGCATCCACCTGTCTCTTATACA
>DMQT01000104.1:0-239 GCA_003455595.1 Betaproteobacteria bacterium | reverse complement strand
GTCAATGGCCTGTCGGTGATCCAGTTGGGCGACTACGCCTTCGCTCATCCCACCAAGATCACAGCTGCGACGCGGCTGGGTGACGGCGAAATGATCGACATCCAGCGCGAGGTGGAACTGGCCGGCGCGATTCACTCCAAGGGCGTGCTCACCCTGTCATCATTCCTGGCGGCGCGCTATGCCTCCAACCGTCCGTTGTCCCTGACGGCGAGCCTGGTGCTGGAGCAAACCTACGCCGA
>DMQT01000099.1:1401-5035 GCA_003455595.1 Betaproteobacteria bacterium | reverse complement strand
GGCTATGTCGCCATGCCTAACGTCAACGTTGTAGAAGAAATGGTCAACATGATTTCCGCGTCGCGTTCCTATCAGACCAACGTGGAAACCATGAATGCAGCCAAAACCATGCTGCTGAAAACCCTCACCATCGGCCAGTAGCCAAGGAGAATTAAATGAGTACCGTGCAAAACAACACCGTTTCTCCCAGCTTGCTGGCTTCCATGAATCCAGCCAGTACAGCAACTCAGGGTACCGCTGCCGCCGCGCAGGATACCTTCATGAAGCTGCTGGTTACCCAAATGAAAAATCAGGATCCGCTCAACCCGCTCGATAACGCGCAGGTGACCAGCCAGCTCGCACAGCTGTCCACCGTCACCGGTATCGAGAAAATGAATACGACGCTGCAGTCGCTCATCGGCAGCTATCAGTCCAGCCAGACGCTGCAGGCGGCAGGCATGATCGGCCATGGCGTGCTGGCGACGGGTTCCAGCCTGAATCTGAGTAATGGCCAGGCGCCCTTCGGTATTGATCTTCCGGGGCCGGCTGATGACGTGAAGATCACCATTCTGGATGGCAACGGGCGACCTGTTCATAGCATGGATCTGGGTTCGCAACCGGCCGGGATGCAGGCTTTGCAGTGGGATGGTACGACCGATAGCGGTGCGGCTGCCGCCAATGGTCAATATAGCTTCACAGTCAGCGCGACACAGGCTGGACAGAAAGTAGGCGCAGACAGTTTGGCGTTTGGGCAGGTTGCGAGTGTTGCAAGTGGTGGGCAAGGCGTGGTGCTCAACGTACCGGGTCTCGGTTCGGTCAATCTGGCTGACATTCGGCAGATTCTTTGAAACTGCATCAAGTACGTATTTATATTTAGGAGAACGAAATGGGTTTTGAGCAAGGTTTAAGCGGCTTGAATGCTGCGTCAAAGAATCTGGATGTGATTGGCAATAACGTGGCCAACGCCAATACGGTGGGCTTCAAGCAGTCGCAGGCCCAGTTTGCCGACGTTTACGCCAATTCACTGGCTGGTGCAGGCGCTTCCCAGATCGGCATCGGCGTCAAGGTGGCGCAAGTGGCTCAGCAGTTCACCCAGGGCAATGTTACTGCTTCGAATAATCCGCTGGACGTCGCCATCAACGGTGGTGGTTTTTTTCGCATGAGCAATAACGGCACTGTTTCCTATGCGCGCAATGGCCAGTTTCAGCTCGACAAAGCCGGCTATATCATCAATGCCACCGGTTCCCACCTGACCGGTTATGGGGTGAGTGCCGGTGGCGTGCTCGCGTCGGGGGCGCCGACTGATTTGAACATCAATACCGCAGATATCACGCCAAAAATCACTACCAAAATGAGCGCGTTGCTGAATCTGGATTCGGGCAGTGCGATACCTGCTACCACGCCATTCAATATGGCGGACCCGACTACTTATAACAATTCGACAGCGGTTTCTGTGTATGACAGCCTGGGCAACGCGCACACGGTGCAGACTTTCTACGTCAAGACTGCCGCCAACACCTGGGATGTATATGCGGCTAACGATGGGGTGCCTACAACGCCGGCCAATATAGGCTCGCTCGCTTTCGCCAGTGATGGCTCGCTTATCGCGGGCGCGCCATTGACAGTGCCACTGGTGGTTAGCACCGGTGCAACCACGCCGTTTCCGGTCAGTATTGATTACACAGGAAGCTCGCAGTATGGCTCGTCCTTCAGCGTCAATGCGCTGAAGCAGGACGGCTATACCTCGGGCCGCTTATCCGGCTTCAGCATCAGCGCGGATGGCACCATCGTTGGGCGTTATACCAACGGCCAGTCGGCCACGCTGGGGCAGGTGGTGCTGGCGAACTTCACCAACCCCAATGGTCTGCAGTCGCTTGGCAATAATCTGTGGACAGAATCGGCGGCTTCGGGCCCGGCATTGGTGGGTACGCCTGACTCAGGCAGCCTGGGTGTGCTGCAATCGTCCGCTGTCGAAGACTCCAATGTCGATCTCACCGCCGAACTGGTAAACATGATTACCGCCCAGCGCAATTATCAGGCGAATGCGCAGACCATCAAGACCCAGGATCAGGTCATGCAGACCCTGGTAAACCTGCGTTGATGTTCGTTTAGGAGACCCCCATGGACCGCCTGATCTATACCGCCATGACCGGCGCGAAGCATGTCCTGGAACAGCAGGCTACGACTGCGCACAATCTGGCCAACGCCACCACCACCGGTTTTCGTGCCCAGCTGGATTCGTTCCGGGCGGTGCCAGTGATCAGCGATGGCTTGCCGACGCGTGCGTTTGTGGTGGATTCAACCGTGGGCAGCGATTTCACACCCGGCGCAATCCAGCAAACCGGGCGCGATCTCGACGTGGCGGTGCAGGGCAAGGGCTGGATTGCCCTCGAGACGGAAGGTGGCGCAGAGGCCTACACGCGCAATGGCAGCCTGAAGCTCAGCGAAAACGGTGTCTTGCAGACGCAAAGCGGGTTAAACGTAATGGGGGAGGGCGGCCCGATCAGCATTCCGCCGGATGTAACGATCGCCATCGCCAAAGACGGCACCGTGTCGGCGATACCGAAAACCGGTTCAGCTTCTGCGGTGAGCGTATTGGGGCGGATCAAGCTGGTCAATCCGCCGGATGCTTCTCTGGTACGCGGCGATGACGGTTACTTCCGTACCAAGGATGGTAGTGCGGCCGACGCGGATCCGAATGTGACCCTGGTGGGCGATGCGCTGGAAGGCAGCAACGTCAGCGTAGTCGAGGCGATGGTCAGCATGATCAGCCTGGGCCGCCAGTTTGAAATGCAAATGAAGTTGCTGCAGAACGCCGAGAATAACGCCACTAAAGCGAGTCAGCTTCTCAGTATGAGCTAGGGCGGGACGGCGCAAAATGGTACCTGACTGCCGGTGGATGGATTGTTTTCGAGCATCGGCGATGAAATGATTTTCTGGAGAAAAAAATGATCCGCTCACTTTGGATAGCCAAGACCGGTCTGGATGCACAGCAGACACAAATGGACGTCATCGCCAATAACCTGGCCAACGTCAGTACCAGCGGCTTCAAGCGCTCGCGCGCAGTATTTGAAGACCTGCTCTACCAGACCATGCGCCAGCCCGGTGCACAGTCGTCTCAGCAAACCCAGCTGCCATCCGGTTTGCAACTGGGTACCGGCGTGCGCCCGGTGGCCACCGAACGCATCTTCACCCAGGGAAATTTGCAGCAAACCGGCAACGATAAGGATGTGGCGATCCAGGGTTCCGGGTTTTTCCAGGTGTTGCTGCCGGATGGCACCACGGCGTATACCCGCGACGGTTCATTCCAGAGCGACAGCCAGGGTCAGCTGGTGACTTCCAGCGGTTATGTGGTGCAGCCTGCCATTACCATTCCGGCCAATACGCAGAGTATTACCATCGGTCGAGACGGCACGGTATCGGTGACTCAGGCGGGCAGCGTGGCGCCGGTGCAGGTAGGTTCACTGCAGCTGGCCACGTTCATCAATCCGGCCGGGCTGGAAGCCAAAGGCGAGAATCTCTATGTCGAAACTGCCGCCTCGGGTACGGCCAATACCAACACGCCCGGTAGTAACGGCGCTGGCCTGCTTAACCAGGGTTACGTGGAAACCTCGAACGTGAACGTGGCTGAAGAACTGGTCAATATGATCCAGAC
>DMQT01000099.1:457-1292 GCA_003455595.1 Betaproteobacteria bacterium | reverse complement strand
GTGTAAACGGAGCCGAAAATGAATAGCCGTGCCACCGCCGTGATGATTTTCTCGATGCTCGTACTCGACGCTTGCGCCGTGGTGCCGGATACGATTGTGCATCAGCCGACAAACACCAAACCGCCGCAGGCCGCGCAGCTCGCACCCGCCAATGGCGGCATTTTTCAGGCGGCGGCGTATCGTCCGCTGTTCGAAGACCGCCGTGCGCGCCTGGTGGGTGACGTGCTCACCATCGCCATCAACGAGAAAACCAATGCCGGCAAGCAGGCCGCGAGCTCCGGCAGCAAGAGCGGCAGCGTGGCGGCCAGTATCCCGACGGTGCTGGGTCTGCCACTTAAAATGTTGCAGGGCACGTCGGTGTCGGCGCAATCCGCGAACAAATATGCGGATAGCGGTGCAGAAAATTCCAGCAATATTTTCACCGGCACAATCGCGGTAACGGTCGCCGACGTGCTGCCGAACGGCAATCTGGTGGTGAGTGGCGAAAAGCAGGTGGCGCTGGATAAAGGCGTCGAATACATCCGTTTTTCCGGCGTAGTGAGCCCAGACACAATAGCCACGGGCAATGTGGTGTCTTCCACCCAGGTCGCCGACGCGCGGGTCGAATACCGTACCAACAGCCGTATTGATGCTGCTCAGGTCATGACGTCCCTGACGCGGTTTTTCCTGAGCGTGTTGCCGCTATGAAAACCAGGCGCCTGCGCATGTCAAAATCGAGCCGAATTTTAGCGCTGCTGTTTACGCTAGCGGGTCTGCTGATCTCTGGGGTGTCCCACGCCGAGCGCCTCAAGGATCTCGCCAGCATTCAGGGCGTACGCCAGAACCAGCTGATCGG
>DMQT01000099.1:0-420 GCA_003455595.1 Betaproteobacteria bacterium | reverse complement strand
TGCCGGCGTTCGCCCAGCCCGGGCAGACACTCGACATCACGGTGTCCTCGATGGGCAATGCCAAGAGCCTGCGTGGTGGCACCCTGCTGATGACACCGCTGAAAGGCGCCGATAACCAAATCTATGCCATGGCCCAGGGCAATCTGTTGGTGGGCGGTGTGGGTGCTTCTGCGGGCGGCAGCAAGGTGCAGGTCAACCATCTCAGCGTGGGGCGTATTTCTGCAGGTGCTACCGTTGAGCGCGCGGTGCCCAGTTCGTTGAGCCAGGGCAATGTTGTTCGACTGGAGCTTAACGATACCGATTTTTCTACTGCCAGCCGCGTGGTCGAGGCGGTCAACAAGCAGTTCGGCAAAAATACTGCGGCAGCGCTGGATGGACGCGTGATCCAGGTGCAGGCCCCGCTCAGCAGCGATGAACGGG
>DMQT01000194.1 GCA_003455595.1 Betaproteobacteria bacterium | reverse complement strand
CTTGTTGTGAATGGCACAACCGCACGTCTCGCGCCTTGGGCTGCATCCCAAAGCGACCCCAGCGTATGTCCAAGTTATTCATTAACGAGCCCTTTGGTGAGCAGCGCATGATCTGTTTTGGATTTTTGGCCGGGCGCATGGTGGCGGTCGGTTATGTACAACGTGGCGAGACGCGTCACATTTTTTCGATGAGGAAAGCCAATGAACGCGAACAAAACCGTTTTGCGCAGTGACTTGGGCAAGATTGAAGCGCACACGCTTACAGCAGATGAACTTGATGAAATCCCCGAATTGACCGATGCCGATATGGCGCATGGGCAGTGGCGCATTGGCGGCCAAGCAGTGGGCGAGGCCGAAGGGCGGGCGGTGTTTCGTTCCGCCCTGAAAAAGCAGAAGATCAACATCATGCTCGACCCGGATGTGGTGTCGTGGTTCAAGGCGCAAGCAGGCGGGCGTGGGTACCAGACGCTCATCAATGCCACCCTGCGCGAGGCGATGCAGAAGAAGACGCTGGCTGACGTGGTACGCGAAACCATCAAGGAGGAATTGCATCACGGTTGAAGCGCAATTCTCGCCGCAAGTAATACCGCCATCGGGCCGGGTCGGTATCAGGGCTCACCGGAAGCCACTATCAAGTTGATGAGGAAGGCGTTCTCTCGATTGGTGAAAACCTGCTCTGCCAATTGAGCAGTCTATTTAACGTTGTTGGTGCTCCATAATCTCTGTGTAAATCTGGTGTAATTTACAGCCATTCAGCGCCATGCTTGGATATGCAAGCTGGCTTATACACGTGGCTTCAGGTGTGTTCAGGAGGTGTCAAACACCTTCACACGGCAGGGGTCGATAGTTTGAAACTGCCACCGCCCACCAACGACAATGCTTCCCGCGTCAGTGTTCACTGATGCATCTTTGAAAATTTAGCCACAAATAGACACTAACAAGCTACAAACTACCTGATGTGTCCGTACTTTTAGGTCATACCTATGTTTGTGGTTTTTGTGGTGATGGGCGATGTAAGCAATGCCCTGATCCAGGTCAGTATTACTGAATGGCAGTAATACTTCCAAGTGGTCAAGGCGCCGCTCGGTTGTGGGGGAATTGAATCGGTGCATCCTCACGGGTTGCGACCATCAGCATACTCCGTTCAGCCTATATTCAGCCCCAACTGAACCACTAAATCTGTAATACACATCCTGAATAATTCCGTCTGGCACCGACTCCACCATGCGCCGGGGTGGCGCTGTCTGGTGTTTTACCCGAAACCCATTTACCGGCGAAATTACGCGAGGTTCGACCCGATATCATCAAAAATACCGGGATGGATGTAGCGACAACGTAAGGATGATTCCATGAACACTCTGAAAAAAATCACGCTGGCGGCGAGCCTGTCTGCCGCTTTTCTGGCTGGCCCGGCCTTCGCCGAGCGGGATGCCATTCCACACCTGGATCACGTTTTCCTGATCATGCTGGAAAACCATGGCTATTCGCAAATTATGGGCAACAACGATGCGCCATTCATTAACCAACTGGCCCATTCTGCTAACTTGGCGACCAATTACTTTGCGGTTGGCCACCCTAGCCTGACCAACTACCTGGAGGTCGTCGGCGGTTCGAACTTCGGTATCGAAAACGATAACTACCCGAACTGGCACAATGCCACCCCCAGCGCCAGTCTGAACAATCCGATCGCCGGCTCAGGGATGGATGCAACGACTCCGGCGAGCATTGCACCCTTTAATGTTGAAATTCCAGCCGCACCCTACCTCGCCGAAACCATTGCCGACCAGTTGGTCTCCGCTGGCCAAAGCTGGAAAAGCTATCAGGAAAGCCTGCCAGCCTCAGGCGTAGTGGACGGCGTGAACCTCAGCGACGGCATCTATTCAAATCTGAGCGATGCGTCCATTGCCAAGTCTCCCAGCTTGCAGAAGCTCTATGCCGTCAAGCATAACCCGTTCGTCTACTTCGCCAATGTTCAGGAAAACAAGGATCCAAAAAATGGCCTGAACAATGTCGTCGATTTCACTGGGATCAACGGTCTATATGCTGATCTGCGTGTCGGCAAAGTGCCGAATTTCTCTTTCATCGCGCCTAACCAGTGCCACGATATGCACGGTATCGGCAACGGTAGCCCGCTGTGCAACAACGACGCTACGCTGATTCAGATGGGCGATGCCTCAGTCAAACAACTGGTTTCCGCAATCAAGGCTTCCAAGTCCTGGAAAGAAGGCAAAAACGCGATCATCGTGATGTGGGATGAAAACGATTTCTCTGCCAGCCCGAACCAGGTCGTTACCATCGTCGACACCAACTACGGCGTCAAAGGCGTGTCGAGCAACCAGCCGTACAGCCACTTTTCGTTGCTGAAAACGCTGGACGCCGGTTTCGGTCTGCCCTGTCTGAACCATGCTTGCGACAGCAATGTGAACTCGATGTCCGACATGTTTAAAGCAGCCAACAATCACCGCGACAACGACTAACACGGCCCGTCTGCCACCCACTCCGATCACGTGGGTGGCAGAGATGTTGTCAGTGCCCAGGAAGCAAACTCGATTGTGAATGGAGAACACCATGCAGATTTGGAAAAAAAGCACCCTCGCAGTGATGGTCGCCGCGGTTTTCGCAGCCACGGATGCCGTCTCGTCCCTGGCTTTGGAAGTCACGTATCAACCTTACATCCAGCCGGGAGACGCGAGCAACTTCGCACCCCACGACCTCAAAGTGATTGCGTGGCAGACGGATGAGCCGACACCGAACCCGGCATCTTATACAGTTGAATACGGCAAGAGCCCCAATTACGGTGCTACGGTAGCGGCAGAAGGCCGTGTCGTGGACGACTATCTGAGCGCCGACCCATCCCTGCCAAAGCCACCTACAGCGTCAGGCGCACACGTCAACTACTATACGGTCCTCAAAGGACTGAATTACGACACGACCTATTACTATCGTGTGACCGGACCGGGCCTGTCGGTGGACGGGTTTGTCGCATCCTTCCATACGCGCAAGCAGCACGGGCGTTTTTCTTTCGAAGTCATGGGGGATGAGGGTTTCTTCCCTGCCTTACCGAATTCAAATCCGGCGCGTCGAGTCAATTACGAAGCACGCATCGTTCATGAAATGTACGAGGCGCACAACCTCTCCATTCCTGGTGTTCCGCAACTGCCGAAGCCTGATCTGGCTTTAAATACCGGCGACAATGTGTACTTCGATGGCGCTGAAGGGAGCTACCGGGATTTCTGGATGCCGGTCTGGAACAACGACATCAGCTCGAATGAAACGGGCGCACCTTTTATTCGCCATATTCCCTATTACATCGTTGCCGGGAACCATGATCTGGGCAGTACGGGAATCAGCGCCAACCTGCTCGGCTCGGCAAACGCCGGCCAATTCAGCGGCGGCACAGGTGGGGGTGATGCGCTGCAATATTTCAACAATTACTACTTTCCGCTCAACGGCCCCAAAGGTGTCGATGTTCAAAATATTTTCAACGGCGATAGCAGCACGCCGACCGGTTTCTATTTCAAGTACAACGGAGTCACTTACAACTCACCCACAGCCATCGAGGCGTTCCGCGCCAGTACCGCAGTGGATACCGGCAAAGGCACCAAACGCCAGATCGACGCCATGGGCAATTACTCGTTCGACCAGGGTAACGCCCACTTCGTCTTTCTGGATGGCAACCCGCATCTGTTCGATGCGCTCCTGAGCTATACGCCGACCTATCAGAGCGCACCGACGGGTTTTCCTGAGTATCCGAGCATCCTGCGCAAGTGGCTGATCAATGACCTCGACTCGTCCAAGCAAACCTGGAAAATTGTGGTGTTCCATCACCCATCGTTTTCGTCCGGCAATCTGACGATGCGGAATTTCCAGATGCGCCGCGTCGCCAAACTTCTTGAGGACCATGGCGTCAACGTGGTGTTCAACGGGCATGAACATAACTATCAGCGTACCTATCCTCTGCGCGCACTCGCGTCTGTCGCTGACGTACCGACTACGGCTGGCGGTCCGGCTGTCGCCATTGATGACGCCTTCAATGGGACAAGCAAGACCGTGCCGGATGGGGTTATCTATCTCGTCGAGGGCGCTGGCGGAGAAGGCGGTCACGACAACGCCCTGGAAGGGACACGCGGTTCAGGCAAGGGGGTCGATCAGGATGATGCAGCAACGGGCAGCTACTCTTACGGACCGGGACTGAGCTTTCCCAACGGGCCGGCTTCCTGGCTGGATGATCATCTGACTGGCGCCGAGATGTCTCCGTTTATACCGAACGCGGGTACGGGTCCGAAAATTACGGCACGATTCAAAGCGAAAGTATTTTCCTTTGCCGACGTCGTGATCAACCACAACAAGCTGTCCCTCTATCAGATCTCCGAACCGCTGCAGGCGACATCATCGGCAACGCCCTCCAACCCCGCGCCTTTTGGCACGGACGTGAATGGCGTTCCTCTGAACGACCCGATCCCGGATACGTTGATAGATCCGGCTACAGGAAAGGTCGTGTCCCAGCCGGCGGAAGGCAACCCAGCCCTGCTTGATGCGTTCACTGTGACCAAGCCGGAAGTGGGCGAAACCCTCATGACGAAGCTGTTAGCCCCACGCACCGCTTCACCCGGATCTGTGCTGAGTTATACGCTAAGTATCGACAACCGTACCGGCTACCCGCTAAATGGCACGCAAGCTATCGTGACGTTGCCGCAGGGTGTCGATTTTTCAGGCACACCGGGTGATGCCATCACGCAGAACGGTAGGGAGATCGTAATCACAATCGGGCGGCTGGAGCCGGCAGAAACACGTAACGTTCACGTCGAGGTCAAGATTCCTGCCGCAGGCAACGAGGATGCGATGCTAGTCGCGTCTGCCAGCGTTCGGTCTGCGACAGCAATGCCTGTCCATACGAACGATGTGCGGACACGCGTCGAGGGTGGCCATAAACATGCTGTTTCTATGAATGAGGAGCATAAGTAACCGTTTTTCTGGTTAGTAGTGGCCAGGACAAAATTAAGCAGCGGGGGTCGGAAACGGCCCCCGCTGCTTTTTTCTACTCCAAGTCAAACATCTCTGTTGCATGATCAGAATTTCAGTTACAAAACGTCATTTCGATTATTCTTGATTTCATGAATTTGGCGGAAGAGAGTGGGAGTCGAACCCACCAAGGATCGTCTGACGACCCTTACCGGATTTGAAGTCCGGCCGCCCCACCGGGGAACGNNCGGTCAAAGAATTCCAGAATCTGGATCGCCAGCTTGCGCCCGACACCGATATGGTCGCGGAAGCTTGCGGCTTCAAGTGCGTTGTCGTCGGCCAGTTTGCGCGCGATAGTCGCCATTGCGGCAACTGCCTCGCGCGTAAAAAAATGGTCGTGTGCCACCTGAAATACTTCCCCCAACCGCGCCAGGTGTTGCATCGTCAGGCGCAGGGTGCGTTCGTCCATGTCCAGGTCACGCGCGATATCGCGCACTCTGGGCGGCTGATAGGGTGCGGCATCGAGTTGCGGACGTACTTTAATCCAGCATTTTTCCTCATGCGCCGACAGGGTCACATTATGGCCGGGCAAGTGCAGCCACAAGCCGCTGGCATGGAGATCGCCAGTCGCCAGCAATTCATCGGTGAGTGCCAGAAAGGCGAGGCGTGGCAGCGTTGGTGCAGTCATGCGGCGCAAACGTTCGCGGTCCACACCCAGCATGTCGGACACGCGTGCATGCTCGGCCATTAAGGTATCCAGCAGGCGCTGTCTGAGCGCTTGCCACGCGGCAGGGGAAAAGCCGATGGCTGTCTCTGCCTCCTCCACCCTGCGCATGGGCAGGCTGAGCCACAAGGCACGCGCTTCATTTTCACGCAGGTTCCAGTTCAGCGCGAAGCGGCGCAAATCCACACCGCTGGCACTCGCTTGCAGCAGGGTTTGCAGGGCATCGGCGGGCGCGTCGCTGTCCAGCGCGTGCAGCAGCTTGAGTCTGGCGGCAGTGCGGCGTCCACGCGCGGGCGGAAAGCTATCCAGCACTTGCCCTCCACCCACGGTGCGGCCGGCAGACTGGTCGCGCACGATGAAACGGTCGCCGTGCAGGGCACCAACAGGGTGATCCAACACCAGTTGCACCAGCGCATCGCTACCTGGTGCAATCGCGTCGCCTTCCAATAGCGCGATGCGCCCTGTGATATCGACTGCACCGAGGTGGACGTGCATCGGCGTCCAGTGGCGCAGGGGTTTGTCCTCGCTGGCCAACACGCGCAGTCGTGCATCCAGCCGCGTCACCGGTGCGTGTAGCGGCTCGGCCAGTACCCAGTCACCACGAGCTACGGATACTTTGTCCAGACCCGGCCCGACCAGATTGAGCGCGCAACGCTGTCCGGCCACGCCGGTTTGTGCCGGGCGGTCCTGGGCGTGGATGCTGCGCACCCGCACCGGGATATTGGAGGGCGACATGACCAGCTTGTCACCTACAGTCACGACGCCGGAAAATACCGTGCCGGTGACCACCGTGCCAATGCCGGACAGGGTGAAGCAGCGGTCAACCGCAAGGCGAAAATGGCCGCTGGCCGAGCGCTGCTGCAGCGCCTGCGCTTCCGCCTCCAGGCGCTCGCGCAACGCGGGAATACCGGTGCTAGTCAAGGCCGAAACGGGATAAATGTCGCTGCCTTGCAGGCCAGTGCCCAGCAACAAGGCGGCGATGTCGGCACGTACGGCTTCTAAACGATCGGCGGATACCCGGTCTGCTTTGGTCAACGCCACCACGCCGCGTTGCAGCCCAAGCAGGTCGAGGATGTGCAGGTGTTCGCGCGTCTGCGGCATGGGGCCGTCGTCGGCCGCCACTACCAGCAGTACAAAATCGATGCCGGTGGCACCTGCCAGCATGTTATGGATGAATTTTTCGTGACCCGGTACGTCGATGAAGCCGAGTACATCGCCGTTGGGCAGGGGCGTATAGGCGTAGCCCAGGTCGATGGTGATGCCGCGCGCCTTCTCTTCCTTGAGGCGGTCTGCGTCCACGCCGGTCAGGGCTTTGACCAGTGCGGTCTTGCCGTGGTCGATGTGACCTGCAGTGCCGATGATCAAAAGCGCAAAGAGCCGAGTTGGGATTGCAGCATGTCTGCCTGCTCCAGGCAGCGCAAATCCATGCAGAATGCGCCTTCACTCACGCGGCCAATGACCGGAACCGGTAGATTGCGGAAGGCGTGCTCAATTTTTTTCAGCGCTGTGCCCTCACCCTTGCCACGCACAACGGGCATCAACGCCAGACAGAAGCTGGGCAGGCGATCTATCGGCAACGAGCCGCTACCGATCTGGCTGTGGCAGGCGCGCACCTCAACCTGTGCCACGCCTGCCAGCGCGGCGCCCATGGCGGGCAACAGGGTCTGGGCAGTGCGTTCGATGTCGGCCACAGCGCGGGTCAGCAGGCGCAGCGTGGGCAAGCGCGCAGCCAGCCGCGCCGGGTCGCGGTAGAGTTGCAGTACGGCCTCCAGTGCGGCCAGCGTCATCTTGTCCACGCGCAGGGCGCGTTTGAGCGGATTTTTCTTGATTCTGGCAATCAGGTCGCGGCGTCCGACCAGGATGCCTGCCTGCGGTCCGCCCAGCAACTTGTCGCCGCTAAAGGTGACCAGATCGGCACCGGCGACGAGCGAATCCATCGGGGTGGGCTCCTGGGGCAGGCCGAAGTCACGCAGGTTGACCAGGGTGCCGCTGCCCAGATCCACCATGAAGGGCAGGGCGTGACTGTGGGCAAGCTGCGCCAGCGCAGCTTCCTCGACCGCGGCGGTAAAGCCCTGGATGGCATAGTTGCTGGTATGCACCTTGAGCAGCAAGGCGGTTTTGGCGTCGATGGCC
>DMQT01000265.1:7333-9867 GCA_003455595.1 Betaproteobacteria bacterium | reverse complement strand
CCCCGAAAGCCCAGATTAACGTCGAGTTCATCGCGCAGCCGCGAACGCCGTGCCGCACTACGCGCTCCGGAAGCCGGATCGAACCAGGAGCCGCCCTTGACCACCATGCGTTCAACCTTGCCGGTGCGTGGCGGCAGCTGGTGCCCCTCGCGTGGCGATTGTTGGTGGTCCGGGTGCCAGGGGCTGGCGGTCATCTCCCATACGTTACCGTGCATGTCGTGCAAGCCCCATAGATTAGCGGGCTTGGTGCCGACTTCAGAAGCCCACATCATCGGCCCGCATTCGGGGAAAAAACTGCGCCGCTTTTTGACCTTTTCCGGATAGGGAAAGATGGGCTTGAACAATACTTCGCGACAGCTGGCGTAGTCACCATAATGAAACGGCGTATGCGTACCGGCGCGCGCTGCGTACTCCCATTCCGCCTCAGTCGGCAGACGATACAACTGCCCGGTTTCGGCATTAAGCCACTGAATGAACTGGAGTACATCGGGCATACGAATATTCACCACTGGCTCGCGCCCACTGGCCTGAATCAGCTCACGTACCTGGTGCCAGCCGGTAGCCGCTGCAAAGCGCGCCCACTCGTCGGCGGTAATGGTGTGACGCGCGATGGCAAATGCACGCGTGAGTTGCACATAATGCTGCGGCGCTTCGCTGGCATCATGGCCTGGCTCATCGTGCGCCGAGCCCATTTCAAACCAGCCCGAAGGGATAACGGCCAATTCCGGCCCTGGCGTGCCATCAAGCTGAAAAACATCAGTGAAATAAGGCTGTAAACCGACGCGTTGCGCGGCAGCCTGCTGTGCTGCAACCAGGCTGCCGGCGTCCATGTCATGTACAAAACCAGCAGGATGGGCAACAAGCGTTTGCATAGTAATCTCAAGGTCGATAGGGTTTGTGTATTCTATCGAATAGGATGCTCAGCCGCGAAATCCGTTCCGGTGTGCTTGATTAATTGCCAATAAAAGCGGCTTGAACGGGATATCGCGTCCCCATTTTTGCACCACCGACATGAACTCCAGATCGGCCTCGCCCGGACAGGTATAACGCCCACCCGTCATGCAGTCGAACAGGGTGCGCAATTGCCTGTCGAGTTGATCAATGAACGGCATGTAGCGTTCCATTTCGTCGGGTTCATCCTCGATACAGGCGCGCAGTTCATCGACTTCATACACAGCTTGATGAACCAGATCTATGAGCTCGTCCATGGTTTTAGGCTGATTCATGTAAACCTCAGGATATAAACAAAAACAGGGGCAAATGCCCCTGTGTCAATTTGCAAGCATAGCTTAGCGCTTGGCGGCGATTTCTTCCAGACGCGTAGCACGGATCATCTGACCATCCAACCCGGCATCCTTGGCCGAACCGCCGTACGCTACCGTCATCAACTGGCTGTAATACATCACCGGGATGTTGAATTTCTTGCCATATTTCTTGTTGATGGCGCCCTGGTAAATCTCTACATTGGCCTGACACAACGGGCAGGGTGTCACGATCATCTCGGCGCCGTGGTCGTAGGCCGATTCGATGATGTCCTTGATCTGCGCCTGCGCCTTGTCGGGTTCAGAGAACGCCAGCGCCCCACCGCAGCAGGTCACTTTCTGGTCGTAGCCAGTCAACGCTTCACCGCCGACGGTTTCCACCAGCTTGTCGAGGTACATCGGGTTTTCGAACGATTCGCCGTCGATACCAAAAGGTCGATTGGTCTGACAGCCAACATAACCAGCAAATTTAATGCCTTCCAGCGACTTCTTCACAGGTTTCTTCAACTCGTCGTAGCCGAAATCTTCGATCAGCACTTCAACCATGTGACGGATTTCGGCTTCGCCCTTGTAATGCAGACCCGCTTCTTTTAACGCTTCATTGGTATCCGCCATCAGTTGCGACGACGCATCCAGCCGCTCCTTGGTTTCGCGCGCGCCCAGCCAGCACGCGGCGCAGGTTGCGACGATTTCCTGCCCTGGCAGGTTTTGTTCAGCCAGCGCAAAATTGCGTGCGTTCAATACATGGCGGGGTAACTCGCCTGCCTCGGCGTACCCAATCGAAGCGCCGCAACAATTCCAGTCGGGGATTTCAGTGAGCTTGATGTCCAGCGTTTTGCACATGGAATCAACGGATTTCAGATAGTTTGACGCAGACGCACCACGTTGCGACGAACAGCCAGGATAAAACGCATACTCTTTCTTAGCCATGTTTGAAACTCCTTATGCCTTCATGGTCTTGCGTTGGGCTTCAATCTCGTAGGCTTTTTTCAGCATGGCATGAATGCCTTTCTGATCTTTGCAGCCATGCCCCTTGAATATTTCAAATGGATTCAAACGTTTGGCCTTGAGCAGGCCCAACGCGACGTCCTTCATTGCCAGACCATTGATGATGCCCTGCTTGAAACCGTCCTTGAAATACAGTCCCATCGACAGTTTCAACTCGTTGACGCGACCGGTGTGAATACAGTTATTCCAGAACAGCTTGGAAAAGAACCGGGTTGGCTGGTTTTTGGGCGCAAGACCCAGTTGATGCGCGTACGTCGCCAGCCC
>DMQT01000265.1:3127-7244 GCA_003455595.1 Betaproteobacteria bacterium | reverse complement strand
TCAACTTCCTTCAGGAAGTTGTTGTTATATTTGGCTGCGGCTTGCGTACTTAGAGTGCTCATCGCCTATTCTCCTAGAAGCCTTTGAACGGGCTCATACCGATCTCGAACATACGTTTTTCGAAATCATTAATGAGTTTTGGCACGCGATCGATGTCGGTAATCGCCACTTCGTAGGTCTGCACCCGGTCGGTTTCGAGATTGAACCCCTTCAAGGTATCGTCGATTTTGCTCATGCGGTAGTTAGCAAGTTCGGAACCTTTAACAAAGTGACATTGATATTCGTCGCCGTGCTTGCAGCCCATCAGCATCACGCCGTCATAACCGGAGTTGAGCGCATCTGTAATCCAGATGGTATTGACTGAGCCCAAGCAGCGCACCGGCACCACGCGCACGAATGAGCTGGTTTCGGTGCGGTTCATCGCCGCCATGTCCATCGCCGGGTAGGCGTCGTTCTCACACGCCAGCACCAGAATGCGCGGCTTCTCGGAAAATTCGTCCGGGATACTCACTGCCTTGATCTGGCTGCCAACGGTATCGACCGAATAGTTCTCGAACGAGATGACCCGCACCGGACATGCGCCCATACACGTACCGCAGCGGCGGCAACGTGACTCGTTGAACAATGGATAGCGTTTTTCGTCCTCGTCAATCGCGCCAAATGGACACTCCACCGTACAGCGTTTGCACTGTGTACAGCCTTCCAGGCGCACCGAAGGGTAGGACAAATCGCCTGAGCGCGGATGTGCGGCGCTGCCGATGGCGGCGTTTTCCAATGCCTGAATCGCTTTAAGCGTGGCGCCGGTGGCGTCCTCCTTGGCTTGGGCAATATCCATTGGACGCCGCACCGGGCCGGCGGTGTAAATGCCAGTACGCCGCGTTTCATACGGGAAGCAGATAAAGTGCGAATCGGTAAAGCCGTATTTCAGCTGCGGCACATCGCTGCCTTGGCGGTAATCCAGATTGAGAATGGAGATGGTTTTTTTCTGCTCATCCCATGCGGCTTCCGCACCCGCTTCGGGTTTGAAGTCAATATTGACGCCTGAGTTGGGTACCTGGCCGGTGGCCAACACCACCAGATCAGCGTTTTCGATCGCGGCCTTGTCGTCCAGAATCATGTCATGAAAATTCACCTTGCAGGTATTGCCATTCGGCTCGACCGACGACACTTTGCCCTTGGTAAAAATCACGCCTTTTTCCTGCGCACTGCGATAGAAATCCTCGCCGTTACCCGGGGTGCGCAGGTCGGTATACAGCACCGTGGTATCAATATCGGCGTTGGCATCCTTGAAATACATTGCCTGCTTGATACTGGTATTGCAGCAATGGCCTGAACAATAAGCCAGGTGAATTCCACTCGCGTCACGCTGCCCTGCACACTGCACAAACACCACTGATTTAACCGGCTGGCCGTCGGATGGCCGCAGGATTGCCCCACCGCGCTGCGCGGCTTCCATTGCCAGCTGTTCCAGTCCGCCCTGATCCACCACGTTGGGCGACTTGCCGTAACCCAATTCAGGCAGTTTGTTGGCGTCATACAGCTCAAAACCGCTGGCCTGCACGATCGCGCCCACATCTTCGGTCGAGACACTGCCGGATTCGGTCGCGATTTCAGCCTGGAAGCGCCCTGGCGCACCGCTGGTTTTAGCCACTGTGGCATTCAGATACACCTTGATATTGGCGTCGGCTTCAATCGCGGAAATCATGTCGGCTACACCGGTATCCACCGGCGCTTTATAGGGTTCATGTGACGGCACACGCTGGTGCATACGCGCCGCCCAGCCGCCGAGCTGGCCGGATTTTTCCACCAGCACGACTGGATAGCCGGTTTTGGCAGCTTCCAGCGCAGCGGTCATGCCGGTGATCCCGCCACCCACTACCAGCAAGGTGCGGCTGGTACCGGTATTGGGATTGCCCTGTGGCTGGCGCATGGCTTTAATCTCGGCACTGCCCATGCGCAGATAATCTTCTGCCATTTCCTGCGTGGTTTCGCGTGCTTCCTCAGTATCGGGGCGGATCCAGATCACGCCTTCGCGCAGGTTGGCGCGCGACATGGCGACCGTAGTGAAATTGAACGCGTCCGTTTTTGCGCGGCGGGAACACGCGCCCAGCATGATGTGCGTCACACCATCGTTGTCGATGTCGTTCTGGATCATCGCCACACCTTCGCTGTTACACAGGAAGGGATGGGTTTTGACCTGCTGAATGCGGCCTTCTTTTTTGACCACTTCGGCCAATGCTGCTGTATCCAGACGCTCGCCCAGCCCGCAACCCTGGCAAATATACGCGGCGACTTTTTTCTCTTCGGCCATATTAAACCTCCGCCCTGGCGACTTTATTGACAACCTGAATCGCGCGCAATGCCGCCGCCGTGGCGGACTGTACCGAGCGATTCACATCCAGCGCATTCGACGCGCAACCAGCACCGAAAAATGCACCATTGGCCGGGTCAGCCTCGATAAAGCCACTCGAATCCGCCAGAATTTCAATCGGGATATTCGCACCCTTAACCGATGGCTCCATGCCAACTGCCAGCACGCACAAGTCGTGCGGCGTGGCATAGCGGTGATAACCCTCGGTATTCACGCCATGCAGGATCACGTCTCCGGTGGCGTCGTCCTGCGTCACTTTCGCTACTTTTGACTTGATGAAACTGACGTTGGGATTGGCTTGCACCTTGGCGTAAAAATCCTCGAAACGGTCAATCGCCCGAATGTCGATGTAATAAATTGTGGATTTGCCTTCGTCGCCGAAATGTTCCTGCACGTAATTGGTCTGCTTGAGCGACGCCATGCAGCAGATGCGCGAACAGTGCCGCAGGTGATTTTCGTCACGCGAACCGGCACACTGGATGAACGCGACATTCTTCGCTTCCTTGCCATCCGACGGGCGCAAAATCTTGCCGCCGGTGGGGCCATGCGGATCAGCCAGACGCTCGAATTCGACGCTCGTAATCACATTCTTGAAGCGGTCGTAACCGTAAGGCTGAATCTTGTTGGCGTCGTACGGCTGCCAGCCGGTTGCCCATACCACGGCACCGGCCTTGATCTGCACCGTTTCTTCCTGCATGTCGAGGTCGATGGCGTCATACTTGCACGCGGCCTTGGCACGTTCCGCATCGGGTGTACCGATAATGGATTTATCCAGTACATAGCGCATCGGATACGCCATCTTGTTAGGCAGATAAGCCGCCTTCATCTTGTTCAGCCCGTAGTTGAACGGGTTCGGCACCTCGGTCTCCACCACCTTGGCGCAATCGCCGCAGGCGGTACAGTTGGCATTGACATAACGCGGCGTAATTTTAATGGTGGCGGTGTAATCCCCTTTGCTACCCGTAATCCCAGTCACCTCGGCCATCGTCAGCAGACGGATACGCGGATTGGATTTCAGGCGCCGCAGGTTGATTTCCAGCCCGCAGATCGGATGACACAACTTGGGAAAATAACGGTAGAGCTGGGAAGTACGCCCACCAATGGCCGGATTTTTTTCCACCAGCACAACCTGCTTGCCGGTTTCTGCTGCTTCCAGCGCGGCTGTCATGCCGGATATACCACCACCAACGACCAAAATGGTCTCGTTTGTTGCCACGACTTCCGTCATCAGGTCTCCTCCATTCAAACGGATAAAGTGTTCGCCGGTAGCAACCGCAAACACAAAAATATAGGCTGGGAATGCCGCTTACACGGTCTGTTTCCCATTTGAGCTTTACTGTATTGATACGCCCTGAGCTGCGTTGAATGTTACTCCCAACGTAGCGCCCTATCCACAGGCCAGACAAGCTAATTCAATTGAAAATTCTTATCTGTAAATAGACAGGGTGAATCGAAGCGACAGCGGCTACTGCCAAAAAACAATTCTTGACACATGCATACCGGTTGGTATGATTCTCACATGGAAACCAGACAAGCCGACCTCGCCCGCGACCGAATATTGCATGCTGCTTTCGGTGAAATACACCGCAACGGGTATCAAGCGGCGAGTATCGCCAATATTTTGGCCGATACCGGATTGACCAAGGGCGCGCTGTACCACTATTTCCCGGCCAAGCATGCGCTCGGGCTGGCGGTGATTGATGAGGTGATCCAGGCCGGGCTGGAAGAAATGGTGTTCCGCCCGCT
>DMQT01000265.1:615-3050 GCA_003455595.1 Betaproteobacteria bacterium | reverse complement strand
CTGGGCTGCCCGCTGAACAATCTGATGCAGGAAATGAGCCCGCTGGATGAAGCGTTCAAGGCACGCCTGACCCTGATACTGAAGGCCTGGCAAATGGCAATACACAACGCACTGGTAACCGGGCAGCGCCAGCGGCAGATCAGGGCCGATGTCGATTGCGAGGCCGCTGCGCTGTTTATTGTGTCTGCCTGGGAAGGCTGCTGGGGCGTGGCCAAGAACATGCAATCGGTAAAAACCTTTCGGTTGTGTATAACGCAATTGCAGGATTACGTTCTGAGCCTGGGCCCCCGATCCAGGTCCGGAAATAAACCGACTCGGTAAAATCCCGGTACGCAGCGTGATTTTATTTGGGCATCAACATACCGGATGGTTGGTATGTATTCGTGAGTTGTCAATTCAAGGAGAAGCAATATGCCTATCATTCAAACCGTAGCCAGCGATCAGGCAAGCGGCAAAGTAGCTGAAATTTACCGTCAGATGGAGCAAGCCTTCGGACATGTGCCGAACGCCATGCAAATGTGGAGCAGCAGCCCGGCGATACTCGAACAACAATGGCAATCGATTGGCTATTACATGAATCACCCCGCCCTGAGTTTTCCCCTGTTGACGATGGTGCGCATGCTGGTGTCGCAGGAAAACCACTGCGATTACTGTGTCGGTTTCAACGCCGCCATGCTGATCAACAAGTGCGGCCTGACGCCCGAACAAGTTGCCATGACCAGGCAGAATCCGGAACAGGCGCCTTTGAATGACAAGGACAAGGCGATGTTGCTGCTGGTGCTGAAAGCCGTGTCCACACCCAATGCGGTCAGCGCGGACGATTTGCAGAAATTGCGTAGCCTGGGCTGGAGCGATGGCGACATGCTGGATGCGGTAACGCACGGTGCAAGGAATATGGCCGCCGATGTCATTTTCAATACATTCAAAATAGAAAACGATTTCTAGACTGGAGGCTTGACATGAACTTCGATAAAGAACTGGATGCACGCGGTCTGAATTGCCCGTTGCCGATACTGCGCACCAAAAAATCCCTGTCCGAGTTGAATACGGGACAAATATTGAAAATTTCGGCTACCGACCCGGGCGCGGTGAAGGATTTTCAGGCATTCGCCAAGCAGACCGGCAACGAGCTGCTGTCTTCGGCGCAGAACGACGCCGAATTCGTGTTTTTCATGAAGAAGAAATAATTTAGGAGACTGGAATATGAATGTCGCAACTGCAATTGAAACCCGCCGCTCGGTCAAGACGTATGACCCCGACCACCGCATGACCGAAGCGGAAATCGAGAAGCTGATGTCGCTGGCCATGCTCGCCCCCACCGCATTCAATATCCAGAACTGGCGCTTCGTGCTGGTGCGCGATCCCGATCTGCGCAGTGAAATCCGCAAGGTGGCCTGGGATCAGGCGCAAGTGACCGATGCCTCCCTGCTGATCGTGCTGTGCGCCGACACCAAATCCTGGGAAAAGGATACCGCGCGCTATTGGCGCAATGCGGCGCAGCCGATACAGGAGTTTATGGTTCCCGCCATCGTCCAGTATTACGCCGGCCGGGAACAGGTGCAGCGCGACGAGGCCATGCGCTCATGCGGCATCGCGGCCATGACGCTGATGCTGGCGGCCAAAGAGATGGGCTACGATTCATGCCCGATGGACGGCTTTGACTACGAAGCAGTGGGCAAACTCATCAACTTGCCGCAGGATCATGTGATCACCATGATGACGGCGATCGGCAAGGCTACCAATGCAGCGTGGCCGCGCGGCGGACAATTGCCGATGAACGAAGTGGTGATCAACAACCATTTCTGATGCGTGTCAGCGCATGCGGCAGGCGCCTGTTCACAAGCCTGCCGCAATTTCCCTGAAACTGTTCAATCCCGCTTCAAGGTTGTCGATAATCTCCAGTGCCAGTTCATCCGGCTCCGGCAGCTTATCCAGATCGGCCAGGCTCTTGTCCTTGAGCCAGAAAATATCCAGACTGGTTTTGTCGCGCGCGATGATTTGATCAAAGCCGAACTTGCGCCAGCGCCCTTCCGGGTTGCCTTGCTCGTTCCAAAGCGCCTTGCGCTCATGGCGGTTGAGCGGGTTATAGCAGGCGATGAATTCCTGCAAATCATCGAAGCGCAGCGGTTTCTTTTTCAGCGTGTGATGAATATTCGTGCGGTAGTCGTAGTACCAGACTTCCTTCGTCCACGGCTCCTTGCTCGCCGCGCGGTTATCGAAGAACAGCACATTCGCCTTCACACCGTTAGCGTAGAAGATGCCGGTGGGCAGACGCAGGATGGTGTGCAGCTCGGTAGTCTCCAGCAGCTTCTTGTGCGCACCGTCTCACCCGCGCCGCCCTCGAACAGCACGTTGTCCGGCACCACCACCGCCGCGCGCCCGGTGGTTTTCAGCATGGTGCGGATATGCTGCACGAAGTTGAGCTGCTTGTTGGA
>DMQT01000265.1:0-492 GCA_003455595.1 Betaproteobacteria bacterium | reverse complement strand
AATCCTGGCGGTTGTAGGTCAGGTCATCCTTCTCCTGCTCGCCTTCCTCGTTGGTGAAGCGCATCGAACTCTTCTTGCCGAACGGCGGATTTGCCAGCACATAATCGTAACGATTGCCGCTATCGGCCACCAGCGCATCGTTGGGCGACACCATGCTGTCGCCGTCGATCTCGCCAATGTTGTGCAGGAACATGTTCATCAAGGCCAGACGGCGCGTGCCCGCCACGATCTCGTTGCCGTAGAAAGTCTCGTGCTTGAGGAACGCCTTCTGCTGCTTGTCCATCGGATGCGCCGCCACCAGAAAATCATAGGCCGCCAGAAAGAAGCCTCCCGTGCCGCAGGCCGGGTCGGCGATGGTCTTCATCGGCTCGGGCCGCACGCATTCCACCATCGCACGAATCAAGGCGCGCGGCGTGAAGTATTGCCCCGCGCCGGACTTGGTGTCCTGCGCATTCCGTTCCAGCAAGCCCTCGTAGACGTCGCCCTTGATGT
>DMQT01000306.1:7778-10324 GCA_003455595.1 Betaproteobacteria bacterium | reverse complement strand
CGAATGGAACGACCATTCGCAAGTTCCGCGCCTTGGCTATCCCCAATTCGAATACACAGCAACGTTTGTTCAAGTTGTTCATTAACGAGCCCTTAGTCCAGCGTCAGTTTTGCTACGCGGTCAGCCATGTCGTAAAGCTGGCTGGCATAGCGCTGACGAATGTGGGCCACGATGGATTCGGCCAGCGCTTCGCGATAAGTGTGTGTGGTGAGGTTGCGGTCATCCAGCATGGCAAGCCAGATATCGGCGGCTTCAGATGTGGCGATCAGCCCAGCCACAAAGGCCTGCTTGAGCGTTTGACGCGGGCCAGCGACTTCGATGCCTTGGTGAAGCAGGTAGCCTTGCATGGCTTTCCAGGCGATTTCAAAGGTGAATTCAAAACGCTGGATGGTGGCGTCGCGCAGAATGCCGCTGTCAACTGGCTGCGATACCGCCTCTTGCAGCCGCGCCGCTGCGCGCAAGAGGTCTTGCTGACGTTGTGAAAAGCGCTGTGTATCCATGGGTGGATTGTGTGCGAGTCGCACGACGCTGGCAAGCTTTGGCAGCCTATTTCCGCATGGTCCACACCACGATGCCGATAAGCAGCGCGAGCGCCACCCCCGCTTCAAAGATCAACCAGCCGAACCCTGCCCAGATATTGCCTTCCATATCGCTGCCCTCTATCTAATATGCTGCATTCATTTCATCGGTGTGGGGAAATTACGGATCAGGTCCAGCCTTATTTTGACTGCCTCGCCCGCAGCGGTTCGCGCTTGCAGGTATTCGGCAGCCCCTTCAATAATGACCTCAAGCGGCCATATGCGCTCCATGTAGTTCATGTCGCTGACCGGGTCGTGCCAGTGCAGGTCCATGAATTCGTTGCACAGCGCGGCGATGGTGATGCGTTCAAGGTAAAAACGCGGCACGGGCTGGTAAGGGGGTGTCATGGCTTTGCTATACTCGGGAATACTTCAAGGATGATGATTTTCGCATGAGACACTTGGTTCGCACAGCTTTCGTATTGACCGCGCTGTTATTGGGCGGTTGCGCCACGCAGCCGCAGCCGTTACCGCCGGTCACGCCCAAACCATTGCCGCCGGTGGTGGCGCCGACGCCGCCGGTTACCCCACCGCCCATTCCAACCGTTTCACCCAATCTCAGTGCGGCGGACTGGCGCGCGCTGCCGGGTTGGCAGGACGACAACCTGCTGGCAGCCTGGCCGGCTTGGCTGCAATCGTGCAGCACGCTGAAAAACCGCCCGGAATGGCGCGAGGCCTGCGCTGCCGCGATTAACCTGAACCCCGCTGACGCAACCGCAGTGCGCCTGTATTTTCAGGATAATTTCACGCTGTATCAATCGCTTCAGCCGGATGGGGCTGCGAACGGTCTGGTCACCGGCTATTATGAACCGCTGCTGCATGGGAGCCGCAGCCCCAACGCCAAATACAGCGTGCCTTTGTATGGCGTACCGCCGGATTTGCTGACGATTGATCTGGCCAGCGTGTATCCGGAGTTGAAAAATATGCGTCTGCGCGGACGCTTACAAGGCACCAAGGTCGTGCCGTATTTATCCCGCAACGAAATCGACACCGGCAACGACCCGCTCAAGGGCAATGAACTGGTGTGGGTGGACAACCCGGTCGAAGCGTTTTTCCTGCAAATTCAAGGCTCGGGCCGGGTGCGGCTACCCGATGGCAGCCTGATGCGACTGGGCTACGCCGACCAGAATGGCTATCCGTATCGCTCGATAGGCCGCGTGCTGGCCGATCGCGGCGAGCTGCCGCTGGCGCAGACGTCGATGCAGAATATCAAAGCCTGGGGGCAAAAAAATCCAGCCAAGCTGCCTGAGCTGCTGTCGCAAAACCCGAGTTTTGTGTTTTTCCGCGAGCTACCCGCCAGCGACAATGGCCCGCTCGGCGCGTTGGGCGTGCCGCTTACCGGCGAGCGCAGCATTGCGGTGGACGCGCGCGCTATTCCGCTGGGCGCACCGGTGTGGCTGGCAACCACCGTCCCATTCAGCAACCAGCCCCTGAATCGCCTGGTGATGGCGCAGGACACTGGCGGTGCCATCCGCGGCAACGTGCGCGCTGATTATTTCTGGGGCTTTGGCGATGCGGCAGGCAAGAAAGCGGGTTCGATGAAGCAGCAAGGCCAGATGTGGGTGATGCTGCCCATCGGCATGGCGGTTCCAACTATGCTGGCGGCGCCGGTGGCGTCTAATGCGAAGATAGTGAAGAAATAGCGCCTCTCACTGCGCCAACTCATACCGCACTTTAATCACCACCAGCGATTTCACCGCACGCCCGGCTTTTTGCGCGGGGGCAAAACGCGCCTTGTGGAACGCGTCCAGCGCGCTTTGATCGAACACGCCAGGCGGGCTGGCGTCACTCACCTGTACGTCCTGCACCGCACCCGTTTCATCCAGCCTCAAGGTCAGCGTCACGCTGCCGGCGATGCCGCGTCGGGTGGCATCCAGCGGATATACCGGATCAATCTGGATCAGCGCGCGCGGGTGTACGTCGACTTCTTTGGCGGTATAAAAAGTGGGATCGACCAGCAGCGGCACG
>DMQT01000306.1:0-7584 GCA_003455595.1 Betaproteobacteria bacterium | reverse complement strand
ATCAGCGCGAGATGGATAGCAACGGAAATGGACAGCGCGGCGACCACGCGTTGCGCGGCCGGGCTGAGTTGCGGTTCTTGCAGGTCTGGGGGACGGGGCATGCAGGCCAATGCGCCGCGGTGGGCGAACCGGGGCTCGTTAATGCAGGACGCGCGGCATGGCCAGGGTAAACACCGGAATGTCAGCGTCAAAATGTTCGCCGTCTTCGGCCACCATCTGGTAGGTGCCATACATGGTGCCGACCGGCGTGCCGATGACGGTGCCGCTGGTATATTCGAATTTTTCGCCCGGCTTGAGCAGCGGCTGTTCGCCCACCACGCCGATGCCGCGCACTTCCTGCACCTTGTTTTCGGCGTCGGTAATCACCCAGTGGCGTGACACCAGTTGCGCGGGCTGGGTGCCGGTATTGGTGATGGTGATGGTGTAGGCAAACACGTAACGATCCTGCTGCGGATCGGACTGATCCGGGATAAAAACCGTTTCTACCGTCACGCTGACGTGATTTTTTCTGCTATCGCCCATAAAGCTCATCCATAGTGTGCCGTGCGCGAGGCTGTCACGCCGTCGCGATTCCGGGTAAAATCGTGGTTTTCCATTTGGCTTGTCAAGAGGCTTACCATGTCCAAGCAATTCCGCATCGCACCGAGCATTCTATCCGCAAACTTCGCCAAATTAGGTCAGGAAGTCACCGATGTAATCGCCTCTGGCACTGACATCGTCCACTTTGACGTGATGGACAACCATTATGTGCCTAACCTGACCATCGGCCCACTGGTGTGCGAATCGCTGCGTCCAGTCACTGACGCCATTATCGACGTGCACTTGATGGTTAAACCGGTGGATCGCATTATCCCCGATTTCGCCAAGGCCGGGGCAAACATCATCACCTTCCACCCGGAGGCGTCCGAGCACATTGACCGCACCCTGGCGCTGATCCGTGAATGCGGTTGCAAGGCTGGTCTGGTATTCAATCCAGCCACTTCGCTGAGCTACCTGGATTACGTGATGGACAAAGTGGACATGATCCTGCTGATGTCGGTCAACCCTGGCTTCGGCGGGCAGAAATTCATCCCCGAGACACTCAACAAGATTCGCCAGGTGCGCGCACGTATCGACGCCTCCGGTCGCGACATCTGGCTGGAAGTGGATGGCGGCGTGAAAGTCGACAACATCGCCGAAGTGGCACGTGCCGGTGCTGACGTATTCGTTGCAGGTTCGGCCATTTTCGGCGCATCGAAAGACAGCGACGCGAACCGTTACGATACCGTGGTAGCAGCAATGCGCGCCGAACTGGCCAAGGCTTAATCATGCTTTAACCCCTGCGCAACTAATTAATTCGCAGGGGGCATAAAAATCAGGAACCCTATGGAATTCCCTATCAAAATCAAAGCCGTGGTCATTGACCTCGACGGCACCCTCCTCGACACCGCACCTGATCTGGCGCACGCCGCCGAACTGATGATGGCTGAGCTGAATCTGCCGGCAGTCCCGCTCGACACCATCAAGACCTACATCGGCAACGGCGTATCGCGGCTGGCCAAACGCGTGCTCACCGGCAGCATGGATGCCGAACCCGACGCCGAGCTGTTCGCGCACGCCTATCCGATTTACCAGAAACACTATGGCGCGCACGTGTCGCTGTACTCGCGGCCGTTTGCCGGTGTGGTCGAAGGCCTGGACGCGTTCAAGGCGATGGGCGTACACATGGCGTGCATCACCAACAAGGCCGAAGTGTTCACCGTGCCGCTGCTGCGCGACACCGGCCTGCTGGGTTATTTCGAGCTGGTGCTGTCGGGCGACACGCTGCCCAAACGCAAGCCCGACCCGCTGCCGCTGCTGCACGCGTGCCAGCATTTCGGCATCGAGCCGCATGAACTGCTGCTGATTGGCGATTCGCTCAACGATACCCAAGCCGCACGCGCCGCTGGTAGCGCGGTATTTTGCGTGCCGTACGGCTACAATCGGGGCCGCCCAGTAGCCGAACTGGACCTGGACGCCGTGGTGCCGACACTGCTCGACGCCGCCAAACTCACTGTGAAAGCCTGATCCCATGACGTTTACCCCACAGATGATTGCTCGGCGATGGCGCTGCGTCGCAGCGTAACGCCATGCCACCGGGGCTACGCCCCGTTTCAGCCATCACACACTATGGGGTAAACACCATGACCGAACAGGAATTCAACCAACTCGTCCGCGACGGCTACAACCGCATTCCGCTTACGCGCGAACTGCCCGCCGACCTCGACACGCCGCTGTCGCTTTATCTCAAACTGGCCAACGCGCCGTATTCCTACCTGCTCGAATCGGTGGTCGGTGGCGAACGCTTCGGCCGCTATTCCTTCATCGGCCTGCCTGCGCGCACGGTGTTGCGGGTGCACGGCCATCTGGTCAGTGTGGAGACCAACGGCGTTAAAACCCGCCAGGAAGAATGCGCCGACCCGCTGGCCTTCATCGAGACCTATCTGGCGCAATTCAAGGCGGCCACCGTGCCCGGCCTGCCGCGTTTTGCCGGGGGTCTTGCGGGCTATTTCGGTTATGACACGGTGCGTTACATCGAGCCGCGTCTGGCGGATAAATTCAAAGCCGACGTGCTGCACACGCCGGACAGCCTGCTGCTGCTTACCGACGAACTGGCGGTGGTCGACAACCTCACCGGCAAGCTCACGCTGATTGTCTACGCTGATCCGATGCAGCCGGGTGCCTACACCGACGGCTATCGCCGCCTCAACGCGCTGACGGCGCAAATCCGCGCGCCACTGACACCCCCGGCACTGCAAAAAGTCAGCAGCGCCGAGGTCACCTCCGAATTTGGCGAGGCGGCATTCAAGCAGGCGGTACTGCGCGCCAAGCAATACATCGTTGAGGGCGACATCATGCAGGTGGTGTTGAGCCAGCGCATGTCGCGCCCGTTCGATGCCAGCCCGCTGGCGCTGTACCGCGCGCTGCGCAGCCTGAACCCGTCGCCGTACATGTTCTATTACGACATGGGCGGCTTTCACGTGGTGGGCGCGTCGCCCGAAATCCTGGTGCGGCTGGAAGACGGCAACGTCACCGTGCGCCCCATCGCCGGTACCCGGCCGCGCGGCATCACGCGTGAACACGACGAGGCGCTGGCCGCCGAACTGCTGGCCGACCCCAAGGAATGCGCCGAACATTTGCAGCTGCTCGACCTGGGGCGCAACGACGCCGGACGCGTGGCGCAGACCGGCAGCATCAAGGTCACCGAAAACATGCAGATCGAGCGCTACTCGCACGTCATGCACATGGTGTCCAACGTCGAAGGCAAGTTGAAACCAGCACTGAGTGCCATGGATGTGCTGCGCGCCACCTTCCCGGCCGGCACCGTCTCCGGTGCGCCCAAGGTGCGCGCCATGGAGATCATCGATGAACTCGAACCGAGCAAACGCGGCATCTACGCCGGTGCGGTCGGCTACCTCAGCTTTAACGGCGACATGGACCTGGCCATCGCCATCCGCACCGCCGTGATCAAGGATGGCACGCTGTACGTGCAAGCAGGCGCGGGCATCGTCGCCGATTCGATACCCGACAACGAATGGACCGAAACCCAGAACAAGGCGCGCGCCATCATCCGCGCCGCCGAACTGGTGCAGAGCGGGGAGGAATAAGCATGCTGCTGATGATCGACAACTACGACTCCTTCACCTACAACCTGGTGCAGTATTTCGGCGAGCTGGGCGCGGACGTGCGGGTGTTTCGCAACGACGCCATCGAGATTCCTGCCATGCAGGCGCTCAAGCCCGACCACATCGTCATTTCACCCGGCCCGTGTACGCCCAACGAAGCCGGGGTATCGGTGCCTGCGATTCTGGAATTTGCCGGAAAAGTACCGCTGCTGGGCGTGTGCCTCGGCCACCAGAGCATCGGCCAGGCGTTCGGCGGCAAGATCGTTCACGCCAAACAGCTGATGCACGGCAAGACCTCGATGATTCACCACACCAACGTCGGCGTGTTTCACGGCCTGCCCAATCCGTTTCGGGCCACCCGCTACCACTCGCTGGTGATCGAGCGCGAAAGCCTGCCGGACTGTCTGGAAATCACCGCCTGGACCGACGACGGCGAGATCATGGGGGTGCGTCACAAGACGCTGCCGATCGAGGGCGTGCAGTTTCATCCCGAGTCGATCCTGACCGAATACGGCCACGACATGCTGGCGAATTTCCTCAAGGAGCATGTCTGATGACCCCGCGCGACGCGCTCAATCAGCTGCTGGAACGACGCGATCTCAAGCACGAGGACATGCTGGAACAAATGCACAGCATCATGCGCGGCGACTACACCCCGGTGCAAATTGCCGCTTTTCTGATTGCGTTGCGCATGAAAGGCGAGAGTGTGACCGAGATCGCCGCTGCCGCCGAAGTGATGCGTGCGCTATCGACCAAAGTGCCGCTGGCAGGCACCGCACATCTGGTCGATACCTGCGGCACCGGCGGCGACGGCGCGCATACCTTCAATATTTCCACCGCGAGTGCGCTGGTAGCGGCGGCGGCGGGTGCCAAAGTCGCCAAGCACGGCGGCCGCTCGGTGTCGTCCACCTCCGGCAGTGCCGACGTGCTCGAAGCGCTGGGAGTGAATGTCAACCTCACACCCGAACAAGTGGCGCAAGCGGTGCGTGAAATCGGCGTCGGTTTCATGTTTGCGCCCAACCACCACAGCGCGATGAAGCACGCCGCCCCGGTGCGACGCGAACTGGGCGTGCGCACGCTGTTCAACCTGCTGGGCCCGCTCACCAACCCGGCGGGTGCGCCGAATCAGGTAATGGGCGTGTTTGCCCGTGAACTTACCGGCAAGCTCGCGCAGGTACTGCAAACGCTGGGCAGCCAGCACGTGATGGTGGTGCACGCCGCCGACGGCATGGATGAAATCAGTCTGGGCAGCGCCACCTATGTAGCCGAGCTCAGACACGGCGACATCCACGAATACGCCATCTCACCGGAGCAGTTCGGCTGCGCCCGCTGCGCCAGCAGCGAACTGGCGGTGCACGGGGTCGAAGCCGCCAGCGCCATGCTGATCGCCGCGCTGGAAAATCGCCACACGGCTGCCGCCGACATCGTCGCGCTCAATGCCGGTGCCGCCATCTACGTGGCCGGTCTGGCCGGAACGCTAGCGGATGGCGTGGAGCAGGCGCGTGAACAGCTGCGCAGCGGCGCGGCGCGCGCCAAACTCGAACAACTGATTGCTTATACTCAAGCCTGCTGACCATGTCTGACATTCTCGACCGCATCCTTGCCACCAAGCGCGACGAAATCGCCGTTGCCCTTAGCCATACACCGCTTGAAGCAATCAAGGCCGCCGCCCGCGCCATGCCGCCCGGACGTGATTTTCTCGGCGCCATGCGCCGCCGGCTGGATAAAAAGCAGCCTGCGGTGATTGCCGAAATAAAGAAAGCCAGCCCGTCCAAAGGCCTGTTGCGCGAGCATTTCCAGCCTGCTGAAATTGCCGCCAGCTATGCCCAGCATGGCGCAGCCTGCCTGTCGGTGCTCACCGATGCGCCCTATTTTCAGGGTAGCGCCGCATACTTGCGCGAGGCACGCACAGCGTGCGACCTGCCGGTGCTGCGCAAGGACTTCATGGTCGACGAATATCAGGTGTATGAAGCACGCGCGATGGGGGCGGATTGCATCCTGCTCATCGTTGCTGCACTAGAGTTGACGCAAATGCAGGCACTGGAGGCACTGGCCCATGAACTTGGCATGGCGGTGCTGGTGGAATCGCACGACGCGGCCGAACTGGAACTGGCGTTGCAACTGAACACGCCGCTGCAAGGCATCAACAACCGCAACCTGCGCACCTTTGAAACCTCGTTAAAAACCACGTTGGCCCTGCTGCCGATGCTGGACGACCGCCATATTGCGGTGACTGAAAGCGGCATTCACACCCCGGATGACGTGGCGTTGATGCAGTCGCGCGGGGTCAATGCGTTTCTGGTGGGCGAGGCCTTCATGCGCGCCAATGACCCAGGCGCGGAACTGACACGGCTGTTTGGCAAAACCCGTATTGATTAAATACCCGCCACAGAGGTCACAGGGAAAACCCGTCTCACCGCCGGGTTCTCCGCGATCAAATATTTCCAGCCTTACTGTTTCCGCGCCACCAGATCAATCAACGCCGACAGCCCAGCATGGTGGCTGCCTTCGTCAATCACGTCATCGTGCGCGCGCAGGTGCAGGATTTCCCAGTCACCAAACGCTTGCCGCAACAAATCCTCCGTGTAGAGATTTTCCACTGCAGACGGTCCGCCGGTTTTGTACTCGATCTGGCGTGGCGTATAGCCCTGCATAATCAGCAGGCCGCCCGGTTTGAGTGCCTGCCGGATACCGGCAAACTGGCGTGCGCGCTCGGCCGGGCCGACGAACTGGACGAAAATCGCGGCGATAACGTCGTAGTGATCCTTCGGCCACGCCCACGTCAGCAGATCCACGCACTCGATGTCGAGCGTCACACCCCGCTCGGCAGCCAGTTTACGCGCCTTGTCCTGCGCGACGCGTGAACTGTCGATGGCGTGCACGTGCAGGCCTTGCTGCGCCAGCCAGACGCCGTTACGGCCTTCGCCGTCGGCCACTGCCAATACTGACTGCCCCGGCTGAAGCCAATGTGCCTGCTCGGTCAAGAACTGGTTGGGCGCGGTGCCAAAGATATATTCCGGCACGTCGTAGCGTGTATCCCATTGGGTGGCCATGTTATTTGCTTGCAGCGTCAAGTAACTGGTTCAGCTTGTCGGCCGGCACCATGCCGGGCACACGCTGGCCGTTAGCAAAAATCAGCGTCGGCGTGCCTGACACGCGGTATTTGTTGGCCAGCGCGATGTTGGTGTCGATAGGATTTTTGCAGCTGCCGTCATTAGTGGGCAGCACACCGCGCAGCATGGCGTCATCCCACGCCTTGTTGCGATCCGGTGCGCACCAGATAGCGCGGGCATGCGCGGTGGCTTGCGGGTGCAGGCCATTAATCGGGTAGAGGAAGGTATACACCGTCACATTGGTGACTTTTTCCAGTTCCTGCTCGAATTTTTTGCAGTATGGGCAATCCGGGTCAGAAAATATCGCCAGCTTGCGGCTGCCGTCGCCCTTGACGGTTTTGATCGCGTTGGCAAACGGCAGGCTGTCAAATTTCACCGCAGTCAGTTTGGCGGTGCGGGCGTCGGTCAGGTTTTGCTTGGTTTTGGTGTCGATAATGCTGCCGACAAATACATGGCTGGCGTCGCTGTCGGCGTACACCACCTGATTGTCGATCACGACTTCATACAGACCGGCGTAAGAGGTTTTGGCCACGCTGCTGATATTGGCGTCGGGGAACTGGCCTTGCAGGGTTTTCTTGATCGCGGCCTCGTCGGCGTTGGCACTGCACGCCATCAAACTGGTCAACAGGGCGACGGATAATACACTACGTTTGAACATGGGATTCCTGACAGGTGAGTTTAAGTAAGGGCGTGTTGCATGAGCCAGTTTTTTAACGGCGAAAATTTGTCGGTCAGTGCCAGGCCGGTATTGCGCAGTTGCGCCAGCCCCGGCTGTGAGCTGGCGAACAGTTTATGCAGTCCGTCGGTGACAGCCTGCATGCTCAAAA
>DMQT01000159.1:5233-5366 GCA_003455595.1 Betaproteobacteria bacterium | reverse complement strand
GTGTCGGCCACCAGCATGATGTCGCCGCGCATCAGCGTCACCCCTGCGGCGTGCATCGCCACATCGGTGCCGGTAGACATGGCGATGCCAACATCGGCCGCCGCCAGCGCAGGCGCGTCATTGATGCCGTCGC
>DMQT01000159.1:4467-5111 GCA_003455595.1 Betaproteobacteria bacterium | reverse complement strand
TCGGCTTTGTCGCCCGGCAGGATTTCAGCCTGAACGTCGTCGATACCCATCATTTTGGCGACGGCTTCGGCGCTGCCGCGATTGTCACCGGTGAGCATGACAGTGCGCACGCCCAATGCGTGCAGCCGTGCAAGCGCCGCCGCTGCGCCCGGCTTGATGCTGTCGCCGAAGGCCAGCAGGCCCAGCAGTTCATGTTGCCCGTCCACTTCACGCGCCAGCCAGGATACGCTGCGGCCCTGACTTTCAAGCGCCGTCGCAGCCGCTGACAACAGCGCCAGATCGAGATTCAGCGACTGCATCAGGCGGCGGCTGCCGAGACGATAGGTAGCGCCCTCGACTTCCGCTTGCACCCCCATGCCGGGCAGTGCCTTGACCCCGCTTGCGCCGGGCAAAACCAAAGCCTTTTCAGCTGCCGCCGCCATCACCGCGCGCGCCAGCGGGTGTTCGCTGCCGTGTTGCACGGCGGCAGCCAGGCGCAGCAAGTCATCCGCGCTGCCACTGGCCGGCTCAATGGCAAGCAGCACCGGCTGTCCCACGGTGAGCGTGCCGGTCTTGTCAAACGCGATGGTGTTCACCGCGTGCGCCACTTCCAGTGCCTCGGCGTCCTTGATGAGGATACCGTACCGCGCCGCCACGCCGGTGCC
>DMQT01000159.1:0-4410 GCA_003455595.1 Betaproteobacteria bacterium | reverse complement strand
CCACGCCGGTGCCCGCCATGATCGCCGTCGGCGTCGCCAGTCCCAGCGCGCACGGGCAGGCAATCACCAGCACCGCCACCGCGTTGAGCAAAGCCTGTTGCCAGTCGCCAGTGCTCAAGCCCCAGCCCAGCAGCGTCACCAGCGCGATCACCAGCACCACCGGCACAAACACCGCGCTGACTTTATCCACCAAACGCTGAATCGGTGCTTTTGCCGCCTGCGCGTTTTCCACCATGCGGATAATGCGCGCCAGCGTGGTTTCAGCACCCACCGCCAGTGTTTCCACCAGCAGCAGGCCGTCGCCGTTGACCGCACCGCCGGTGACGTGGTCGCCCAGGGTTTTGGCGACCGGCAGGCTCTCGCCCGTAATCAGCGACTCATCCACCTGGCTGTCGCCCTCGCGCACCACGCCATCCACCGCCACGCGTTCGCCCGGCCGCACCACGACCAGGTCGCCCAGCCGCACGCTGCTGACGGCCACTTCGGTGTCCACGCCGTCACGCCGTACGCGCGCTGTGTCTGGGCGCAATGCCTGCAACGCGTGAATGGCGGCAGCGGTTTCGCGCTTGGCGCGGGTTTCCAGCCATTTTCCTAACAAGACTAGCGTAATCACTACCGCCGACGCCTCGAAATACAGGTGCTGCATGCCGTGCGCGAGTTGATATACCGACAGGCCATAGGCCGCGCTGGTGCCGAGCGCCACCAGCAAGTCCATGTTGCCCGCGCCGACTTTAACCGCCTTCCAGCCGGCGCGATAAAAGCGTGCGCCGAGCCAGAACTGTACCGGCGTCGCCAACAGCCATTGCACCCAGCCCGGTAGCATCCAGTCATGCCCAATCACTATGCCGAGCATTTGCACCGCCAGCGGCAGCGTCAACACCGTAGCCAGCGCCACCGGCCACCATTCCGGCAGGCGTGCTGGAGCTGGGGTGGGCTGCCCGGTGGTAGCAAGCGGCACAACGTCATAGCCTGCGCCGATGACGGCCTGCTCCATTGCCGCCCGGCTCACACCTGCAGACGCCTGCACACGCGCCTGCTCGCTAGCCAGGTTGACCGAGACACTTTCCACACCCGGCACTTTGGCCAGCGCTTTTTCGATCCGCGCCACGCACGAGGCGCAGGTCATGCCCTTGATACCCAGATCAATTTCCTGCATCGCCACGCCAAAGCCCATTTTTTCCACTGCCGCTTTGAGGTCGCCATGCGCCACCGCGCCCTGGGTCTGGACTGTGGCTTGCTCGGTCGCCAGATTGACGCTGACATCGGTCACGCCCGGCACTTTGCGCAGCGATTTTTCCACTCGACCGACGCACGAAGCGCAGGTCATGCCGGTAATTTTGAGCTTCTGCTCGGACGCGCTGTTGTCGGTGTTCAATGTATTTGAGGTCGCCACGATTATGCTCCTGCTGATTGCCTATCCCGCATGTTAAACCTTCCCATAATGGAAGAGTAAAGCGGTTTTAAAACAATTTGATTGTTGTGCCCCTTGACCTTCACCCGATGGGAGACTTTATAGTGCAATCTCCAGTTCATTTATCAAGAGGTTTCACCATGATCGAATTTCAAGTCAACGACATGACCTGCGGCCATTGCGCGGGGGTGATCACCAAAGCCGTGGCTTCGATTGATGCGGCAGCCAAGGTCGAAATCGACATACCGACGCATCGCGTGCGCATTTCCGGCACCGACAAACAACAGGCAATCGAAGCAGCGATCAGCGACGCGGGTTACACGCCCGAACGCATCGCCTGATCGAGAAAGCCGATTAACTTGTCGGCGTGGCGCGCCAGCTCGTCGGATGCGTCGTGCTCGCCCGGCAGAATCAGCAGCTTGACGGCATCACTGCGGCGCAGCGCATAGAGGGTTTCGGCTTCGCTGGCAGGCACGATGGTGTCCTCGCTGCCGTGCAACAGGAGCACCGGACAGGTAATACGCGTAATGCTGCGGCTGGGCGCGATGACGTCGAAGCGATAGCCGATCACCTGCTGCACATATCGCAGCACATACCAGCCCAGCGGCACATACGGCACGCGGTGCGCGGCCATGAAACGCCGCATCATGTTGGCGGGATGCGCAAACGCGGCGATGCTCACCACCGCAGATAAATCTTCACGCCGCGACGCCGCCAGCAGCACCGCACCGGCACCGACCGAATGGCCGAGCACTGCCATGCGTGCGGCATCCACTTCGGGCTGCTGTTTCAACCAGTCAAGTGCGTGGTCGAGGTCTTCGGCGAACCGCGGCAGCGAGGCAAAATTATCGCCATCACTGCGTCCGTGGCTGCGTGCGTCGAACAGCAGCACGGCATAGCCGGATTGATGCAACGGCACGGCGGCAGGCAGCATCATTTCCGCATTGCTGCCCCAGCCGTGAAGCACCGCCACCACCGGGGCGGGCGCCCCACCCGACGCGGGGATGAACCAGCCGAACAGGGTTTTAGCGCGCGCCGTCGGGATAGCCACCTGGCGGAAATCCAGTCCGCGTTGCGCGGGCGTGCCCTGCTCCAGTTGGCGCGGGGCACGCAGGCTGTAGCGTATCAGCCAGTGGAATAGCCAGACTGTCACGGCGATTGCCATAACGATGAATACCCACTGAAACATCGGCTCAGTCGTGTTCTTCGACGCCGAACAAGGCCTTTTTCAGCTTCTTCAGCTGGTCGCGCAGTTCGGCAGCGTGTTCAAACTCCAGATTTTTTGCCGCCGTAAGCATGTCTTTTTCGAGGCGTTTGAGGTCGCGCGCCAGGGTTTTTTCGTCCTTGGCCTGATATACCGCCAGATCCTGCGCGGCTTTTTGCGCGTAGTGGGCAGCGTCGGCGTCGTACGCCCCTTCGATGATGTCCTTGATGCGTTTCACCACGCCGCGCGGCGTGATGCCATGCTCCAGATTGAATGCCGTCTGTTTGTTACGGCGCCGCTCGGTTTCGTCCATCGCGCGGCGCATCGAATTGGTGATGCGGTCGGCGTACAGAATGGCGCGGCCGTTGAGGTGGCGCGCGGCGCGGCCAATGGTCTGAATCAGCGAGCGCTCGGAGCGCAGAAACCCCTCTTTATCCGCGTCGAGTATCGCCACCAGCGATACTTCCGGAATATCCAGCCCCTCGCGCAGCAGGTTAATTCCCACCAGCACGTCGAATATGCCCAGACGCAGGTCACGGATGATTTCCACGCGCTCAACCGTATCCACATCGGAATGCAGATAGCGCACCTTGACGCCATGCTCGGCCAGATAGTCGGTGAGGTCTTCCGACATGCGCTTGGTCAGCGTGGTGACCAGCACGCGCTCACCCAGTTTGACGCGCAGGTTGATCTCGGACAGCACGTCATCGACCTGATGGGTGGCCGGGCGCACTTCGATTTCGGGGTCAACCAGACCAGTGGGGCGCACCACCTGCTCGACCACCTGGCCTTGATGCTGCTGTTCGTAATCCGCCGGGGTGGCGGAAATGAATACGGTCTGACGCATCACGCGCTCGAATTCGTCGAAACGCAGCGGCCGGTTATCCATCGCCGAGGGCAGGCGAAAGCCGTAATTGACCAGGTTTTCCTTGCGCGCGCGGTCACCCTTGTACATGCCGCCGATCTGCGGGATGGTGACGTGCGATTCGTCGATGAACATCAGCGCCTCGCGTGGCAAATAATCGATCAGCGTCGGCGGTGGATCACCCGGATTGCGCCCGGACAGGTGCCGCGAGTAGTTTTCGATCCCCTTGCAAAAGCCCAGTTCGTTCATCATTTCCAGATCGAAACGCGTGCGCTGTTCCAGGCGCTGGGCTTCCACCAGCTTATTTTCCTTATAATAAAATTCCAGCCTGTCATGCAGTTCCAGCTTGATATTTTCGATCGCGCGCAGCATGGTGCTGCGCGGCGTGACGTAATGGCTGGACGGATACACGGTGTAGCGCGGCAATTTTTTCAGGATGTGGCCGGTGAGCGGGTCGAACAGCGTGATGCTTTCTACCTCGTCATCGAACAGCGACACCCGCACCGCGTGCTCGGCGCTCTCGGCCGGAAAAATATCCAGCACGTCGCCACGCACGCGAAACACGCCGCGCTTGAATTCGATCTCGTTGCGCTCGTATTGCATCGCCACCAGCCGCGTGATGGCATCGCGCTGGCTGAGCTTATCGCCGTGCTGCAGATGCAGAATCATGCCGTGGTAATCGACCGGGTCGCCGATACCGTAAATCGCCGACACCGTCGCCACGATCACGCTGTCGTTGCGCTCCAGTAGCGCCTTGGTGGCGGACAGGCGCATCTGCTCGATGTGCTCGTTGATGCTGGAGTCTTTTTCGATAAACAGATCGCGTGCCGGAACGTAGGCTTCCGGCTGATAGTAGTCGTAATATGAGACAAAATACTCGACCGAGTTTTCCGGAAAAAACTCGCGCATCTCCGAGTAAAGCTGCGCCGC
>DMQT01000118.1:728-5632 GCA_003455595.1 Betaproteobacteria bacterium | reverse complement strand
AAACGTAGGCCAGATAAATCGTCGCTACCGGGCCGATTGCACCGATCAGGGCCGTGTGTTTTGCGCCAATACGGCGCATTGCCGCACTGAGCAAAAATGCAGGCAGCACGGTGGAAAACAGTGCCATGCCCAGACTTAATCCATACACCCGGCCAGATAGATGCAGCGCTGACAAGGGCTGTGTCAGGCCGAATTGCAGCAGGCTGGCGAGACACGATACGGTCAAGGCGTAGGCGGTGAAACGCATGGTGCCGATGCGCGCCATGACGCGCCCGGCGCCGATCAGGTAGATGGCGTAGGCCAGCGCGCTGCCGAATATCAGCGTCATGCCCAGTGCGATGTGGCCATGCAGCAGCGCGGCATCGTGCACCACCACCAGCGCAATGCCCGCATAGCTGAGCGCCAGCGCGCCCAGCTCGCGGCGACCGATGGCGTGCTTGAACCACCATGCCGACAGCAGCACGACCAGGGTCGGATAGAGGAATAGCGTCAGGCGTTCCAGCCCGGCCGAGATGTATTGCAGGCCGACGAAATCCAGATAGCTGGCGAGGTAATAGCCGATCAGCCCCAGGCCGAGCACGGCAAACCAGTCGCGACGCGAGAGCGGAGCCAGCCCCTGGGTGCGGTTTGACCACAGTGCCACGGCGATAAACGCCGGTATAGAAAAAGCCATGCGCAGTGACAGCAGGGTGATGGCATTGACGTGCTCCTGGTAGGCGAGCTTGACCAGTATCGCCTTGGCCGAGAAGCCGCTCGCCGCGAGCAGGGCAAAGCCGACGCCGAGCCAGAATGGGCGTTTCGATGAGGGCGCTGTAGAAACGGTGCGCATAAAACCCTTTCGCGTTAGCGCAGGTCGTATGGCAGAAATGAAACAACCGCAGCTAGACCTGCGGTTGTGGATGTCAAATCAATGAAAATCGAGTCAATACACGGTCGCAGCCAAGGAGAGTAGGCCCAGCCACAGTCGCATCGTGTGATGTGTCAGCTTGTCATTCATGCCCTCACCTTACCGGCTGGCCGGGCGAGGGTCAATGGCATCAGGCCGCATGGCGGCGATACGGATAAAACGCATCGCCAACCCGGCTCATGCGCGATTGCTCGAAACGCGCCTTGTCTGCGCCGCTGAAACTGTCGGCAATCTCGGCGTAGGCTTGCGACGCCCAGGCTTTGTCGCGGAAGCCATCGTCTATGCCTTCGACCCAGCGCAGCTTGTCGGCGGGCGTCGTCATGTTGTTGCCGCACGCTGTATATACGGCGCGTTGCTGGGCATCGGACAGCAGGTAGGATTTCAGCCGATGCTGCAATTGCAGGCAGGCATCGCCGTTTTTGCAGGCAGCGGCTGCTTGCAGGTACAGGGCGTCCGCACCAGCGGCATCACCCGTCTGGGCGGTGAGGTGTGCAATGTGGGCGAGCGCGTAATGGTCGCTGGCGTGGGTTTTGGCGGCGTTCAGTAGCGTGCTGCCCCAGCTTGCGTCGGCCAGATCGCTGATCACCACTTGCGCCAGTTTGGTGTAGTCGTAGACGCTGGCTGAAGCGCTTTTCAGCTGCGCTTCCCATTGTTGCAGGTAGGCGCGGGCTTTTTCCCGACCCAAATCCGGGTGGCGTGCCAGGTGTGTGGCGGTATGCACCAATTCCTTGAACCAGATGAAATAGCTGATTTTGCTGGCGCATTCATCCAGTACACGCGCCAGCCAGTCGGTGTCGTCGGTGTGCTGGTCGATGGCAACTATCAGCGGCTGGGTGCGGCCAAACTGAAACGATTCTTCCGCCAGCATTTTTTCGGCACGCTGGATTAACTTGGTGGCATATGATGCATCGGCTAATTCTTCTGCCACGCGGTCGGCCAGATGCAGTGTGGCTTTGACGCTGGACAGCGCGTTTTCCAATGTTTGGAATTCAACGTAGCGCGCCTGATTGGCGCGGCGTTTTTCCAGTTTCTGTTTGCCGCGTTCAAGCCGTTCGGCGTCGCTGGCGAAGTGTTTGGCGGTCGCATCGACGACGCGTTGCATTTCGTCGGCGCTGGTGACTTTTTCTTCGGCGCTGTCCAGCGTCTTGCTCGCGCTGGCGGCGTCACCCACGGCCATGTAGCCCTCGGTCAGCGACAGCAGTTCCGGCGTGGTGCTGGCCAGCCCGGCCATTTTGTCGAGAATGAGTTTGACGAAATCGGCGTCGTTGGCGGCTTGCGCCGCTTCCAGCAGCTTGCCCAGACTGTGCACATCGGCACTGCCTTCCAGTACCTTGGCGTAGAGCGGTTTGGCGCGCACCGGGTCGTTCATCGAGTTAGCCAGCAGCAGCAGGTCGGCAGGCGCGCTGAGCTTGCTGGCAGCACGTTCATAGAGTTCGGTGACGAACGCCGGGTCGCCCATATCAGCACTCGCAGCTTGACCGAGTTTGACGTATTCGGCGGCTTTGGCTGCCACAGTTTCGACCTTGGTTTCCGCCTTAGCGTAGATTTTTTTTGCGAATTCTTTGTCGCCGGTCACGTCGATTACGGTCTTGGCCAACGCCAGCAGCGGCGCGACGTTGTTGGTTTCTTTCAGCGCCTGTTCATAGGATGCCAGTGCACCGGCCTTGTCGCCCAGCACCTTGAATTTTCCTTCGGCCAGCGCGATCTGCTCCTCGCCGCTCATGCAATAGTCTTCTGCCTGTTGCATCAACTCGGCGGCCTGCGCATCGTCGCCTAGCGCCTTGTACACCGTTGCCACGGCCACCAGATCTTTGGTGAACTGGCAGTCGCCGACGATGCCATCCATCAACTCTTTGGCGTAGGCGGTGTCGGCAGGTTCGGCCAGCGCTTCATGCGCGAGGGCGGTCCAGTCTTCGGGACTGTTGCAGGATGCGGCTTGGGCGCTGAGGGTTTCGCGGGTGGCCATGCGGGTTCTCCATTGGTTTGCTGATTATTCCGTTATTCTACCGAGATGTGGCAGGCGGGTTTAGTGGCGCTTTTTATGGCGTCATTTTGCCGCTTTATAGCTATTGTATTTAATTAGCAGGCAGATAGAGAGGACGTTTGACCGTTATCTGACAGTCGTTATATTATAAAAAATATATCGCTTTATGGCTTTTCTTTCCCTGTGCATTCCATAGGAGCTTCCATGTTATTTCGTCATGCCACCCTCATCGCGGCTTTAACCACGCTGGCGATGCCTTTTTCCGCCCATGCCGATCAGGTACAAGTAGCGGTAGCCGCCAACTTTACCGCGCCCATGAAAGTAATCGCTGCCGAATTTGAGAAAGCGACCGGCCACAAGGCCGAATTGTCGTTTGGTGCGACCGGGAAGTTCTACGCGCAAATCAAAAATGGCGCGCCGTTTGATGTCCTGCTGGCGGCCGATGATGAAACGCCCGCAAAAATGGAAAAAGAGGGCTTGGCCGTGCCTGGCAGCCGCATGACGTATGCCATTGGCGCACTGGTGCTGTGGTCAGCCAAACCGGGATTTGTCGATGACAAGGGCGCGATATTGAAGACGGGTGATTTTGCCCACCTTGCCATTGCCGCGCCGAAACTCGCGCCCTACGGTGCTGCCGCCATTGAAACGCTGGACAAACTGGGTTTGCTGGCGACACTCGAACCCAAGTTCGTGACCGGAGAAAGCATCGGCCAGACTTACCAGTTTATCAATACTGGCAATGCTGAACTGGGTTTTGTCGCCCTTTCGCAAGTTTATGCAAATGGCAAATTGACGAGTGGATCGGCCTGGTTTGTGCCGGCAGATTTTCATAAACCGATTCGCCAGGATGCGGTTATCCTGTCCAAGGCCAAAGACAATGCGGCGGCGATTGTGCTGCTGAAATTTCTTAAAACCAAACAGGCCCGGGATGTAATCAAATCGTACGGTTACACCCTCTAGTCATTCAAATGAGTTTTGATAATCCGGATCTTGTCGCGGTATGGCTTACCGTCAGGCTGGCGGCGCTCACCACCCTGATTCTGCTGGTCATCAGTACGCCGATCGCTTTGTGGCTGGCGCGCACCCGATCCTGGTGGAAGGGGCCGGTGGGTGCGCTGGTCGCCATGCCGATCGTGTTGCCGCCGACGGTGATCGGGTTTTACCTACTGGTGGCCATGGGGCCGAACGGGCCGATAGGCCACTTCACTGAGTCATTGGGTTTGGGGCTGTTGCCGTTTACTTTCTGGGGGCTGGTGATCGCCTCAGTGTTTTATTCGCTACCGTTTGTGCTGCAGCCAATCCAGAATGCGTTTGAGGCGATCAGCGAGCGCCATATTGAATCAGCCGCGACCCTACGCGCCTCGCCGCTGGATACCTTTTTCAGTGTTGTTATGCCGTTAGCCAAGCCGGGTTACCTGACCGCCATGGTGATGGGATTTGCCCATACGGTGGGTGAGTTTGGCGTGGTGTTGATGATCGGTGGCAACATCCCGGATAAAACCCGGGTTGTTTCGGTGCAGATTTATGACCATGTGGATGCGCTGGAATACGCCCAGGCACATAGCCTGGCGGCGGGTATGGTGATTTTTTCCTTTGTCGTACTGCTGGTGCTGTACACCCTCAATCCGACCGGGCGACGTAAATGAGCGCGGCCATTCACGCACAATTCAAACTCGCTTACAGCGGATTTACCCTGGATGTTGATCTGGATTTGCCGGGACGCGGGGTGACCGCGTTATTCGGCCATTCCGGTCCGGCTCTGGCAAGACCGCACTATTGCGTTGCATAGCCGGTCTGGAGCGCGCAAACAGCGGTTTTTTGGAGGTTAATGGGCGCGTCTGGCAGGATGACAGCCAGCGGGTTTACCTGCCTACGTATCAGCGCCCGCTGGGCTATGTGTTCCAGGAAGCCAGCCTGTTTCCGCACCTCAACGTGCGGCGCAATCTGGAGTATGGGATGAAGCGGGTTACCGGCGTCCGAGCGGCGCGCGTCACTGAGCAAGCTATCTCCCTG
>DMQT01000118.1:0-689 GCA_003455595.1 Betaproteobacteria bacterium | reverse complement strand
GTGTATAAGAGACAGAGCTATCTCCCTGCTCGGCATAGGCAACTTGCTGACGCAGCAGCCGGATACGCTGTCAGGCGGTGAGCGTCAGCGCGTTGCGATTGCCCGCGCGCTGGCGGTCAGCCCGCAGTTGTTGTTGATGGATGAGCCGCTTGCGGCGCTCGATCAGGCGCGCAAGCAGGAGATACTGCCGTATCTGGAGCAGCTGCATGACGAACTGAACATCCCGATTTTGTATGTCAGTCATGCCGCTGATGAGGTCGCGCGACTGGCAGATCATATCGTGGTGATGGAAGCGGGCAAGGTGCTGGCAAACGGGTCGTTGAGCGACACCCTGTCACGGCTGGATTTGCCGCTGCGCCTGGGGGAAGACACGGGGGTAGTGATCGACGCCACCGTGGGTTTGCGTGAGGCGCAATGGCATCTACAGCGGGCGGATTTTGTTGGCGGGAGCGTGTGGGTGCGCGATAGCGGTGCTGCCATTGGCGCGTCAGTACGCATCAGAATCCTGACGCGCGACGTGAGTGTGGCGTTGAATCGGCTGGATCACACCAGCATCCTGAACCAGCTGGAAGGCAAGGTCGCGGCAATAGCCGAGGATGATCACGCCGGTCAGGTTTTAGTGCGCGTGCAGATCGGCGCGGCGGTATTGCTGGCCCGGATTACCCGCCGCTCCGCCGCCCACCTGGTGC
>DMQT01000010.1 GCA_003455595.1 Betaproteobacteria bacterium | reverse complement strand
AACGCAATTCTACCGGGATAGCACAAAATACCCATGCATTGAGCAATACACATTTTCGCAGGGGTTACCCTGGACACTCCCAAATGTACAAACCGATCAATCTAACGTAAGCGTCAACAGTTGATTTTTATTCACCATCAACAGATGAACAAACCACTAGATACAAGACGAGTTACAGCGGAAATTCGATGTCATAGGCGTCACGATTGTTGAGAAACCGGAGAAAACGAACTTTTGTCTTTTCACTTCTACCTTTGCGAACACATTTCATTAGAGAATCGGAAGGTCGGCGGTCAGGATGGTTTTCCTGCCCTTAAGATAAGCGCGCACCGCAGCAATCGCGATGGGTACAACACCGAAAACGATGAATACCAGATCACCAGGCAAACGTGACCACTCCAATAACCGCGCAAGATCGCTGCCGGTGTAAGCGAGGCTTCGAGCATGCCAATAGCCGTTTTTCAGCACGTCGATCAGCTGAAGGATTCCAGCGGGAAACAGGCTCATAACAACCATCATCAGTAGGCCGCCATTGAGCCCCCAGAAACCAACCCGTATATATTTTTCAAGGTCGCGCCAAAGCGCTTCGTCGACAGTCTGTCGAATGGCGAAGACGACGAGGCCAACACCCAGCATGCCAAAGACGCCCATCATTGCTGCATGACCATGGTTGATTGTCAGCAGCGTACCGGTCTCGAAGTAACTGACGATCGGCAGGTTGATAAGGAAACCGAAAATCCCGGCACCGACGAAGTTCCAGAAACCAACCGCCATGAGGAAATAGAAGGTCCACTGATGCGGTACCTCCACTCGCTCACGAGTGGTGTCGGATACTGGACGGGATAATCTGACAAAATCCCAAGCGTCGAGCGTGATGAGGGTGAGCGGTACGACTTCGAGCGCGGAGAACAGGGCACTCAAGGCCATGTTAAAGCTAGTCTGGCCAGTCCAATACCAATGATGCCCTGTGCCGATAAACCCGCCGGCGAAGTAAAGAATGGCATCGAGGTAAATAACGCGCGTTGCTGTAAGACGTGTAACGACACCGAACTGAAGGAAGATGATCGCTACCATGACGGTCACGAAGAACTCGAAAAATCCTTCGACCCAGAGGTGGATGATCCAGAATCGCCAGGCATCAACCACTGAGAAATGGGTCGTTCCGTCGAAAAACATCGCCGGCAGATAAAAGACCGGGATCGCGATCGCAGCGCACAAAAACAGGCCAGCGATCTCGCGGCGTTCAGCATCACGCAACGCTGGAACCAGTGCGCGAACCAGCAGACCAAACCAGAACAGCAGTGCGACTGCGAGCAGCATTTGCCAGGCGCGGCCGAGTTCGAGGTATTCCCATCCCTGATCGCCAAACCAGAACCAAAGCTGCGGCAGGAGCTGCCGCATGCCAGCCCATTCGCCCAGCAGGCTGCCGACGACGACAATCATCAATGCCCAGAATAGCGTGTCGATGCCTTTTTTCTGCCCGGCAGGGTCGCCTCCGCCGAGCGCTGCAGCCAAAAAAAGTGCACCAGCCACATAGGCGGTAGCGATCCAGAAGATCGCAAGCTGCAAATGCCAGGTACGCAAGAGGTTGCTCGGCAGCCACGCGGCGAGGTCGAAACCATAAAAAGTGCCTGGATCGGCGCGGTAGTGGGCAACGGCGCCTCCAACCAGGGTTTGCGTCAGAAAAAGGAGCGCGACAAGCGCAAAATACTTCAGGGTTGCGCGCTGACCTGGAGTCACTCGAGCGCCCAGCAGCTTTGGGTGCAGATACCCAGACCTGGCTTTCCAGCCGAGATAATCGAACTTCCCGAAAGCAAGAAGCACCGCCGCGGTGCCGCCAAGCAGAAAAATAAGACTCAACGCGCTCCACAGTACCGCATCCGCAGTCGGTATATTGCCTGCCACGGGATCGAAGGGAAAGTTGTTGGTGTACGAATGTGTTGTGCCCGGTCGGTTGGTGACCGACGCCCAGGCAGTCCACGCGACAAATGCGCTGAGTTGCTTGAGTTCATTGGGATCAGTAATGATTCCGGCGCTGAGACCGCCGTTTCTCACCGGATTGGAAAAATACACGCTCCACACGCTGGCCTGTTGTCTGAACCAGGCTTCGTAGCCAGGTCCTTCGGTCAGCACCCTGGTTTGAGGATCGTAGCGGTTCTGCTTCAGCTCAGCGCGCACTTCCGCTTCGATACTGGCGCGCTGCACAAGTGTCAAGCTGTCAAGTGGGTGACCGTAGCGCTGTTGGGCGATGCTCGTCGCATTATGCAGTGCCAGAGTGTGCAGATACTCGGCCGAGAAATCGGGGCCGAGCAAAGCGCCATGTCCCCAGATCGAACCATTGTCCATCAGGCCATATTTGAGAAATACCTGTTGGCCATTGCGAATATCTTCGCCCGTAAACAGGACGACCCCGTCAGGGCTCGTCACCTTGTCAGGGATGGGCGGCGCTTCGTGATAGACCTTGACCGTCAGCAGAATCAGGACAGAAAAGCCGAGCACCATGGTGATAAGACTGGCTCGCCGCCACCAAGGTGACAAAGTCTTGTTGGTGTGGCTCTCTGACAGTGGCGCTGATCCGAGGGTGATTTCATTTTGCATATTTGCTCCTTCTATTTACGGTTATCAGCATGGTCAAACTCTGTTGTACCCGAATCCGGATACGTAATTACCGTGCCGTTCACCCTGGCAAAAGAAGTCAGCACGTGTAGCTGCCGTCGGGTCGGGTTAATGATTTCCTCGACACGAAGGCCGTTGACCACCAAAGCGTCGGCGATTAACGAACGATGACAGCGCCATGGCACAGCCTCGGCGCACATCAACGCGACTCGCCCCTGTTTTGCCAGTTTCCTAAGGGACGCCAGTTCCTGCGCAAATTCTGCGGTCTGCATGTAGTCGGCGTAACCGCGGAATGAAGCGTTTCGCCAACCCCGATTCGGGGACTCGGTCCCCGCGCGGCGAAAGCCCCCCAAACCCGCGACGTGTGCATAGCCGATGTTGGCGGCCTCAAGTGCAGCCGGAAAGGTGTCGCGGTTGAACTGCGGGTTGTGGCGAGAGCGCGGCATGGTACGCACGTCAACGAGCTGGGTCACCGAGTGGGCCGCAAGTAACGCAATAAATTCAGCAAGGGGTCGTGTCGAATGGCCCACGGTCAATACGAGGGGCGGAGAATCCTGCTGCATCATGGTTTCCACAAACCCCGGGGTAGCGCGCAGTCGATGCAGTCATCCGGGTCGATGACCAGGAAAGCAGTTCCCTCGCGAAAGACGTCCGTAGGGCAGACGTTCACACAGTCGGTGTGTTCGCATCGGATGCGTAACCCGGTCATCGCGAAGGTCATGACGGTTTACTTTGCC
>DMQT01000008.1:3647-3854 GCA_003455595.1 Betaproteobacteria bacterium | reverse complement strand
ACCTGAACGACTACTACGACGTCAACCTCAAGCAGGCACGCCTGGCGCAGCTCCAGCCGTATCCGAATTTTCGCTTCATCCAGTGCGATATCGCCGACCGGCCCGTCATGGAAGCCCTGTTCGGCAGCGAAAAATTCCAGCGCGTCATCAACCTTGCCGCCCAGCCCGGCGTGCGCTATTCGCTGAAAAACCCGCATGCCTACATCC
>DMQT01000008.1:1566-3528 GCA_003455595.1 Betaproteobacteria bacterium | reverse complement strand
ACGCCAGCAGCTCCAGCGTGTACGGCGCCAATACGCACATGCCGTTTTCCGTACACGACAACGTCGATCATCCGGTCAGCCTGTACGCGGCCACCAAAAAAGCCAGCGAGATGATGGCGCACAGCTACAGCCATCTGTACAACCTGCCCACCACCGGGCTGCGCTTTTTCACCGTGTACGGCCCGTGGGGACGCCCGGACATGTCACCCTCGCTATTCGCCGGTGCCATCCTGCGCGGCGAGCCGATTGACGTCTTCAACCAGGGCAAAATGCAGCGCGACTTCACCTACATCGACGACATCGTCGAAGGCGTAGTGCGCGTGCTCGACCACATCGCCACGCCCAATCCCGACTTCCGCACCGATGCGCCCGACCCCAGCACCAGTTACGCGCCCTACCGTCTCTACAATATCGGCAATCACGAACCGGTAGAATTGATGACCTTCATCGAAACCATCGAGCGCGCGGCGGGCAAACCGGCGATGAAAAACTTCCTGCCGATGCAAGCGGGCGACGTGGTAGCGACCTATGCCGACGTTACCGCACTAAAAGATGCCGTGGGCTTCGAGCCGAAAACGCCGCTGGCTGAGGGCATAGAGAAGTTTGTGGCGTGGTATCGCGATTATTATCAAGCTGCATAAGGCTCGAATGCTTTTCAGAAATGCATGATTTACGCTGTTTTTTTAAAACTTTTTTGTGACCTGTTACCAAGGGGACGTTTGCTGTGACAAAGCAGCCCGGAATCGCGGGGTACCCGCCCAGCACCCCCACGTCGTGTAGCGATACCAGCTCACGACTGCACGCCCGTCTCCTTGCACTTAAGGCGTCGGGACGAATACGATTGGATATGGAAGAAATCAATGCGCTGGCCTATGCCTTGCGGGATATACAGGGCGAACACATCAGCCTGTTTGGTTCTCGGGTAGAACCCGAGCGACGCGGCGGCGACATCGACATCCTGATACTCACAGACCAGGCCGCCTTCGCGTTGTCCCAAGCCGTCGCTGTACGTTTTTTTACCTGCTGTGAAGAAAAAATAGACGTTATCGTCATGAACCCGAACAGACTCACGTCAGAACAATCCGATTTCCTTTCCCGCATCAACCACATCGAGATCGCACCATGACGACCGAACCGCTGCTCGCCGCCTCACGTGACAAACTCCTCGCAGCGCTCGAACTACTATTCGCATCAGTCGATGATTATCCCGGATTCGACCCTACGCTGCCTTACACCCCAAAGGAGCGTGAACCCTTTGACGCCCTTTCAGACCGCTACTTACGTGCCTTTGAATCCAGTCTCAAGTTTTTTAAAACCTGGGAGCGGGTGCGCGAAGCAGCCCCCTCGGAAACTTTTCGCGACCTGCTGCTGCGTATGGCCAAGATTGGACTGATCACCGACCTGGAAACCTGGCTCAACATGCGCGACATACGCAATCGCATCGCACATGAATATCTGCCTACTGAACTTGCACACATCTACGCTGGCGTCGTGGAGATGGCAGCCGTAGAATTGCGCCGGCTTGCTGTTAAAACCTCACAAATACGCTAATGTCACGCCCATACACGCCACATAAACAGCGTGTAAACCTCGCCATGCGCGCTGCCGTTGCCGAAAGCGGACACTGCCCTTCACGGGCGAAGACACTCTGCCTGGGCGCTTTCTGACGCGCACCTGACGTGAGTTGAAAAGCTTCTACCGGGAGAAAACGCATGCGGCTTGATCTGTATCAGTATTGAGTGGCCGTCTCAATAACGACACGCACGCCTGAATCATCTCGCCGCTCAACAAAATGCAAGTCGGTTCGAGCAAGCAACAAGCAGCAACAGGGGCTAAACCCAGTCATGGGTTCAGGCTGCTATAATCCCTACCCACGCGTTGCATATACCTTCCAAAGCTGTGCGCGTAAGCCCCTATTTTGTTCAAGAGCCATCGCCCCATGCGCCTGACCCCGCACCAAGC
>DMQT01000008.1:0-1492 GCA_003455595.1 Betaproteobacteria bacterium | reverse complement strand
ATCAGCCCGATGCCATCATTGAGCACAAAATCGCATTGATCGTCGAACTCCAGTCCTCCCCCGCCTTTGAGGACGAAAAAATAGACCTGGTCGTCAAGCGGCGGCATTCCGATTTCCATATGCCGATTTATGATGTCGCCCAAACAGAAGGTATTCGGCTATGACACCAGGCGTCCCATGCGCCTGGCTGACGACCAGATTCAAGCAATACTCCAATCGGCGGCGAGCAATCGCGCGTGCGCGTGTCCGGCTCCAGGCTCGACGACAGCGCACGCGGCGGGCGACCTCGACCCGATACTCGAACTGCCCGCACCGGTAGACAACCCGCCCTCATGGCCGCGCAGCTGGCCGCACGCGTCTCACGCGCCATGAAAGGCCGCAAAGTAGACGTCATCATCAGCGCGCCCAACCTGATGCGCTTGCCGATCCACGACATTGCGTCCAGGAGGGGCGGTTATTGTGACGGAGAAGCCCGGAATCGCGGTACGTCTGCAGTTTCTGGCACGCGTTGCGCACTGAACGCCCCGACTATGTGGTGAACCTACACTAGAATCTGCGCGATGAAGTCATCGCGCAGCTTGCGTATATCCGTGAATGGGGCGGACAATTCGTCAGGTCAGTGCCAGGCTTGACGTTGCATTGAGCAATCCGCATGCGACTGACCATTACGCAAGCCAACACGACGATGCGTAGCAGCACGGCCAAAACTTTGGTCAGGCAATCTGGGTAAGCTTGTTCGGTCTCGTATCGATGAGCACTGCAAAGACGGTAAACTTTTGAAGGAGTACGGTAATGTACGCAGAACGTTTGATACTGGAAACAGATATTGCCGGGAAATTGAAACAGATGCCAACACTGCCACCCAACAAACAATTTGAAGCCATCTTTCTCGTCATCGAAGACAGTAAAACATCTGCCAATGTCCGTCGCCGTCCGCATCCAGAGATTGCTGGCAAACTGGAAATTATCGGGAATGTATTTGATAGTGTCCCGGGATCGGCCTGGAATCCGCCGGAATGATCGTCCTGGATACACACATCTGGCTGTGGTGGGTGAACGAAGACATAACAACACTCACACGCACCAGAGCCGATCAGATTGAGGAATGCGATCTTGTGGCCGTGTCTGCGATCAGTTGTTTTGAAGTCGCATGGCTAGCACATCATGGGCGCATTGTATTGCCCTGTGACAAAGAACAGTGGCTTCAAAAAGCACTGGATGGCTCTGCCATCAGCCTGCTTCCCATTACCCCAAAGATTGCCAGTTTGGCAGTAGAGCTGCCTGAGCATCATAGTGACCCACAAGACCGAATCATTATCGCAACGGCACTGGCACATGATGCCAAGTTGATGTCCTCGGACAGAAAATTTCCGATTTATGCTGAGTTGACCGATCGATTGTTGTGATACGGCTACACATATACCAGTACAATTTCGGCCTGCTTTAGCCGCACCGTTTACCGCCCAGTTTAAACCCACCCCACCCATGCGCC
>DMQT01000189.1:2689-6053 GCA_003455595.1 Betaproteobacteria bacterium | reverse complement strand
CAGCCTGGTTAAACTTTAATGACGATCGACGGGCATGCGCCCATTTACTGACATCCGTTCCATCAAAAAAAATGCCAACCCATTCGGTTGGCACACCCCTTGGAGGGAGTCACTTGCGCAGCATTTGCTGCGCTGTATTTAATTTACGCGGCGCAGCATTTGCTGCGCCGTAATTTATACGGACTTGCGCCCGATACGGCGACTGGCAGCCCAGCCCAGCAAACCTGCCAGCAGCAGCAGCGGCGCAGCAGGTTCCGGCACGGTACTGAGCGAGCCGTTATTGCCGCCGCTGTAGCGCCACACATGACCCGGACCGTTATCCGTCGCAACCGTGCTGAACACGAAGTCAGTCGGCGGGCAATTGGGGCTGCACGCCGGGTTGCTCTGCGGTGCAAAACGCTCGCCGGTATTGTTGGCAAGCAAATTAAATCCACCACCGCCGAAAAGCACGCCGTTGTTCATCAGCACCCCGCTCCAGTAGCCGCCATCCATTCCCATCGATGTCCACAAAGCGCCGTCGGTTGCAGCTGCAATATCGGATGCCTGACTTACCCCGGCCTGATACGGCGTGACGTTATCGGCGAACAGCTTGACCGAGGTATGCGCGGCCAGATCCGATGCACTGAATACGCCGTTCGGGTCAAAGCTGGCTGCACCGAGAGTTATCGCCGCAGCGAACGGCGAAGGCAGCCCAGTGATAGACGTCACTGCACCTAGATAGTAGCCACTCAGCGAGTCAATACCCGGTCCGGGTACGTTGTTGGCATTCCACACCGTGCCGCCGCCCGAAGTGATGCGCGTCACGTTGAAGATACCGTAGACCAGATCGCCGGCGCTCAGCGAACCACTCCGATCGGCGTCGAGGATATTTTGCGACACGTTAAAATTTGCCTGATTGACCGCGCCCGTCGCCAGAATCGGCGTGGCCACAGCAATCTGGGAACCCAGCCCCAGACAGGCAAGCGTCATAGCGAGAATGTTCAGTTTATATTTCATGTTTGCCACCACGTAGCTGTATCAAAATCCGTCAATCAAGCCGTGCTACACGATTGCAGCACGGTATTTTCGCTTGCCGCGCAAACCCAGCAACGCCACCAGACCCGACCCCAGCAACCAGCCCGCCGCAGGCAGCGGCACCGGATGCAACGTAGCCGGGTCGTTGACATTAGCCTGCCAGGCGCCGCCTGAAGTCTGGCTGAAGGTGGAGACGAACTTCATGTCTTCCAGACAACCACCAGCGACGCTACAATTCGTGTCCAGCACTTTGTCCCAGGTCATCCCGGAGTTGTTGGTCATGAAATTCAACCCGCCGAAAGACGAACCCGACGCGGCGAAACCACCCGGCGCCACTGCCAGCGTCCAGTAATTGCTGGCCGAGGTGAAGCCCAGGCTAGCCCACAGGCTGCCGTCGGTTGCGTGTGCAATATCGGTCGCCACCGGGCCGCCGGTGGTATACGCCGTACTGGTATCGGTATACAGCTTCATCATGGTGCCGGCGCTCAACTCCCCCGCAGTAAAAACACCATTGGGGTCAGGGTTGGTCGCAACGCCCAGCTGTGCGCTGTAAAAAGTGCCCTGCGCTGTTACCGTCGTCGTCACGCTGGTGACTTGCGTCAGGAAATAGCCGGTGAATGAATCAATGGGGGCAGACACATTGTTTGCATTCCATGAGGTGGTGCCAGTCGCGATGTCCTGCACGTTGAGAACACCGTAATACAGATCACCTATCGCGATGCTGTTGGGATTACCTGTCTTGTTGACGACCGACTGAAACCCCATATTGTTGTCGACCCCCAGCTGAAAAACCGGGGCGGCACTTGCCTGCCCGGCTATTGCACAAGCGCACAGTAGCGCCGTTTGCAGAATCTTCATGGTATTGCCTCCAAGCAATTGTGGTACACGATTAAACACCGAGTCTTTCATACTATTTATATTTCGCACGGCGACAATGAATATCTTGTTAAATCTTTGTTGCATACTCTGTAGCAAAACCAGGCAAGAACAAGCCTGTCGTATTTGAAGCAATATACAGGCCAGATTTAAAGATTATTTTTTATATCAATATTAATCAGTCAATTACGACATACATCCTGTAGTCACCTTAATTCCGGAAGCAGGTCACTGTAAAATATGTCGACATCCCTTATCGCCATTTAGCCGGGATTGTTCATCTGACCCTCCAACGGAAGCAAGGCGAGAACCGGGGGCTTTTCGAGTGTTATTCGCCCTGTCTTCCTTCACGCAAAATTCAGGTCGAAATACTTGTAAAGTACCGGGAAAATCTCATACGTAAGTCTCAAGAAGATTTGGATAAAAAACGATTCCACATGGCTTTGTATGCTGATTCCATGGCACGTGCCAATCCCACCCCATCACATAGAGGAGATTGCGCCATTCTTTCACGCAAATTTCCCCTTAATTCAGCTCGCCGTCCTGAATCATGAGCAAGCGACAGCGCCTTTTCAATATATTCTTCCCGACTATACGCAACCATATCCTGTAGGCCGACGGCGTTGAGCTTGCTCGCACTGATACGTTCAACATAACGCTGCCCAGCCAGCGTGACCACCGGAACCCCCATCCATAGTGCTTCTGCCGTCGTTGTCCCCCCAGTTCTTGGGAATGAATCCAGCACAATATCCACCTCGGCAAAGGTTGCAAAATAATTTTCGTATGAAGCACTTTCGCGAAACGTCAACTGATCTTCTTTTACGCCGTAACTGGCAAACTTCTCTATCAGCAACAATCGCATTTGCAGATCATCTAAATATTTAGCCATCAGTAACAATCGACTTCCAGGTAGCCTTTGCAAAAGCTGGCTCCAGGTTTCGATAAGCTCCGATGTTAACTTGGAAAGGTTCTGGAAACTGCCAAAGACAATCTGATCATCTGAATTTTGGGACGGTGACACGGACGGCGCCAGTTCCGATGGCTGGTAACAGACCCAGCATCGAGGTAAGCGACATATCTCTTCCCTGGCAAGTTCCGGCGTATCCAGCGGGTGAAGCACTTCGTCCGTGATCCAGTAATCCATCGCCTCCAGTCCTGTGGCCGCAAAGAACCCCAAATAGGTGGCTTGTACCGGAGCAGCCCGATAGGTAAATGCCTTCAAACGATTACCGCTTGTATGTCCAGCCAGGTCAACCAGAATATCGATGCCATCTTCATGAATAAGTCTTGCCAGCCCTTTATCGGTTTTGTCGCCCACTAATCGCCAATGCTCTGCAAGGCCACGCAAACGCTGAGAAACCGCATCGGATCGGTCATTTGAAAAGCTCGCATAGCAAAATATCTCGAATTGAGTTCGATCATGCGCCGCAAGAAGTGGCTCAAAAAAGAAACTCACCACACTCGAACGCAGATG
>DMQT01000189.1:1180-2514 GCA_003455595.1 Betaproteobacteria bacterium | reverse complement strand
AATCCCTCAAGCATTCTGTCGAATGGAGTGCAGGCACTTGCCGCCTGAGTAAAGAGAACATTGCTGTGCAAATGCGCATCGCACATACTCAATTCCACTGCCCGACGATAACTGCATTCAGCCTCATCCGTCCGTCCAATGGCCAGTAATATGTTGCCGCGAATGTAATGCGCATCTGCACTTTGCGGGGCGATGCTGATCGCTCTATCACAGGCCAATAACGCTTCGATGGGACGGTGCAGTTTCAACAGCACATTTCCAAGACAATTATGGGCGTTGGCATACTCAGGATTAAGTTGAATTGCCCGATTGCAAACTGCCAATGCCTCTGCCAATTTAAGCTGCTCAACTAGCACGACACCCAAATTATTGTACGCAACTACATTATTTGGGTTCAGTGCCAAGGCAGCTCTATAGCTCCCCTCGGCTTCTTTCGCACGGTGAGCCGCCAACAATACATTTCCGCGTTTGAAATGCGCATCTTCATATGCCGGATTGAGCCTGATTGCCCGGTCATATGCTGCCAGGGCCTTGTCTGATTGGCCCAGCCCATTTAGTGCATTCCCATAGTTGCAATGGGCTTCTGGCAAGTTCGGAGTGAGTCGAACCGCTTTCTCACATGCAGATAGCGCTTCTGCCAAACGGCCTTCCACAGTCAGGGCAAGGCCGAGGTTGTTGTAATACATTGAGCGGCCAGGATGGTACTCAATAGCGAGAGAAATGAGTTTGATCGCCAGTCCATACTGCCCACGCTGGATTGCAATAACGCCCAGTAAATGATTGGCGTCCGCATGCTTTGGATTTAGCTTCAGAAGGTATTTAAAGCCTGCCTCCGCGTCGGCCAATCGACCGTCTTGAAGCTGCGCCACGGCCTGCGCCAATTGTGTCTGGATGCGATCCAAAATAGCAACTTCATTTTTTTTCATGCTGCATACTTCCCTTCACGCACGCAAATCACAAAAACCAATACTCAAAGGGTTCAGACCTATAGAGCGACATACCTGGCTCATCAGTCGAACGAGGCCATGCAGCACCCGCTGTTACAACCAGAACGGGGTTGAATTTTATGCTTCGTCATACCCAAAATATTCGATAAACGGCCTGAGCGTACCCATCACTGGTTCCATTTGCTTGGCATAACGCCTCCAACGATATTTGGCATGCTGATAAATAGGCTGCGTTACCTGATGGTAACTGGGTGTATTAATCGTCCGGCTTTTTGCGTGCTCGTCGTACTTCAGAACTGCGTCATCCCAGCCAACGCCCAGAAAATCTAGCAAACCCCGCGCCTGGCCTTCAAAATCCGCCACAACATCCTCATACCGAATACGGTA
>DMQT01000189.1:0-1107 GCA_003455595.1 Betaproteobacteria bacterium | reverse complement strand
CGCAAAATTCTGCATGAAACAACTCAAGCACACGTCACATGGATGACGAATCGCCAAAATAAACCTGGCATTGGGAAATACCCGCCAGATCAAATGTGCATTGACCAGATTTAGCGGCATCTTGTCGATGAAAAGCGCATCCTCATCACGCTTTATGTGACGAGATACCTCGTCCCAATAAGCCGCCCTCAGCAAGTGAATATCTGTCTCTGTCAGATCGGCCAGCGCATCAGGATTGTCGCCCGCCAGATCGAAAAACAGCTTTTGCATTGCCGCAACAGTCGGCTTTTCTTCCAGCGCCTGTAACCTGGGATGACTATCCAGTATCTGCTCCAGCAAGGTAGTGCCAGAACGGGGAAAACCAATCAGAAAAACCGGTGCTGCGTATGTATCGTCTTGCATACGTGCCACGGTGGACAGACGCTCTGATACAAAGCTACCAAACTGCTCGATTTTGCGCCCATACGCCCCTCTATCGTAATCAGGCGATAAAGTATTTTCAGCAACCAAACGATTCCCTTCGGAAAAGCAAGAAAATGCGCGCTCTGTTTTGCCGACCCGATCATACAGCTTGCCCAGATTGATATGGATTTCGGCGCTTACATCGGGAGCAAGCGCTTGCATATTGATAGTTTCCAGGATGGCAATGGCCGCCTCGACGCGCCCTTCACGACGCGCAATCTTCGCCATGACAAGTTTCAACGCTCCCTTTTCCGGATCAATCTGCAGACCACGCTCCGCCAGACGCGTCGCCGCCTCCATGTGATGCCCCTTTTCCTCCAGGCTTGCGAGCATGGTCAACGCATCCATGAAGTCCGGCGCATAAGCGAGCGCACGCTGGAAATAGCTTCTTGCCTCATCGAATCGGCTTTCTTTTTCGCATAGCGCACCGATATTGCACAATATTTGAGGTGCTCGGGGTGCCAATCCAAGCGCCCGCTGCAGCATGTCCAGCGCCTCCACTGATCGCCCCTGCGCCATCAGCAGCGCACCCAGATTGCTCAACGCCTCGAGAAAATCCGGGCGCAGAGAAATTGCCTTTTTGAAATGCAGCTCTGCTGCCACCGCATCACCCGCATCCTTGCAGGCATTGGCCATGAAATAATG
>DMQT01000322.1:3468-5433 GCA_003455595.1 Betaproteobacteria bacterium | reverse complement strand
ACCTTGCGCTCGGCATAAGTGAGATACGCCACGGCGATCATTAACGGGCCGACAATGGCGACAATCTTGACCAGCGACCAGACCGCAGGCCAGGCGAAGCCAAACAGGTTTTGCAGAAATTCCATGTTATGCACGCTCCATGGTGATTTCGCCCAGCATGGCGCCCAGGCCTGCTGTCGACGCATGCGCCGCCGGCAAACGTATGCACTGGTCAGGCAAACGGTCATCAGCCTGTGCACGCAGCACCGCACGCGCTTCTCCCTGGCGAACGGTTACCATACTGCCATCGGCCACAGACAATCTAGCCAGCAAGGCGGAATGCATGGTCGCCACGGGCAATAACGCAGCACGCGTTGCCTGCAACGATTCGGCACGGCGCACGATCGCATCTGCCTGATACATCGGTATTTCACCGATCCGCATCAATCCGTCAGCCACGGCAGTCGTTCTCACCACTGGATTTACAAGTCGATTATTCAGTGCGCCTTCAGCCAGTTGCCCGCCCGGAATCGCATCCTTGCGTACCGCCTCGGAAGTATCGTAATCAAATCCTGTCAGGCCCAGCATGGTGCCCAGTACACGCAGCACTTTCCAGGCCGGACGCGTTTCGCCCAGAGGCTTGACGGCGCCATTGAAACTTTGTATCCGGCCTTCGGTGCTGATAAAGCTGCCCGAGGTTTCGCTAAATGGCGCTATTGGCAGCAGCACATCAGCGTAGTCCAACGCAGCATGCTTGTAGGCACTCATTGCAACCACCATCTCTGCGCTGCGCATGGCACGCATCGCGGTGGCTGCATCATGGCAGTCCATTTCGGGCTCAACGCCAAGCAATAGATAGGCTTTACGCGGTGCAGTGAGCATGGCAGCCGCATTCAGGCCCGTTTTCAGGCCGGCTTTGTTGGCTATCGCACCAGCAGTGTAAGCACCCACGCTGTTAGCCGCTTCACCGAGGAAGCCAAACGGCGCATCTGCCAGGTCGGCGATCATCTGCGCCAGCGCGTGCAAATCGCCGTACTGCGGATGATGTTGTGCCAGATTACCCAACAACACAGCACGGCGTTCGCCGCCGGTCAGGCTGGTTGCGATGGCATGGGCTGTCGGGCTGACTTCCACCCCAGCCAGCATCGTCTGCACTGAGGCCGCGAGGGGAGCCTGCTTGATATCGGCCAGCGCTAAAACAATTTGCGCCAGCACATTCACCATGGCCTGCGGCGCAACGATGGCTTTATTTCTTACTTTAGTGAGCAAGTCGTCATCCGTTGGATTAACCAGATTCAGCTGCGCACCGTGCTTGACTGCTTGACGCAGACGTTGTGCCAGCAGTGGATGGTCCTGGCGCAAATTGCTGCCGACTACCAGCACGCGTTGCAATTTATCCAGTGCGTTGACCGGCAACCCCAGCCAGGGCGCGCCTTGCTGACTGCCATCCAGACTGAAGTCCGACTGGCGCAAACGCGCATCGACGTTACCCGTTCCCAGACTGCGCATGAGTTTTTGCAACAGATACAGCTCTTCAACCGTTTGATGCGGTGTGGCCAATGCGCCGATACTGTCCGCGCCGTGTTCTTGGCGTATCTGTTTCAGACCGTTTGCCACGTATTCGAGCGCGGTCTGCCAATCGACTTCCAGCCACTTGCCATCCTGTTTCAGCATCGGCCGGATCAGACGCTGCGCCGAATTCAGGCCTTCATAGGCAAAGCGGTCTTTGTCCGACAGCCAGCACTGGTTGATGTCTTCCACGTCCAGTGGCAACACGCGCATAACGCGATTATCCTTGACCTGCACGGCAATATTGCTGCCCAAGCCATCGTGCGGACTCACCGACTTGCGCCGCGACAGCTCCCAGCTGCGTGCAGTGTAGCGGAACGGCTTGCTGGTCAATGCGCCCACCGGGCACAGGTCGATGATATTGCCTGACAACTCGGAGTCGATGGTTTGGTTGATGAACGGCATGATCTCGGAATG
>DMQT01000322.1:0-3365 GCA_003455595.1 Betaproteobacteria bacterium | reverse complement strand
AGGTCTTTTTCCTTTACCACGCGCTTCATTTCCTGATAGCGCGAGCTGCTGCCGCCGTAGCCTACGGCCAGATCCTGCAAGCTGCACTCGCCACCCTGATCGCAGATCGGGCAATCCAGCGGATGGTTAATCAGCAGAAATTCCATCACGCCCTTCTGCGCCTTGACGGCGTAGTCGGACTTGGTGAATACCTTCATGCCGTCGGTAATCGGCGTGGCGCAAGCGGGCATGGGCTTGGCGGCTTTTTCCACCTGCACCAGACACATGCGGCAGTTGGCCGCGATGGAGAGTTTCTTGTGATAGCAGAAGTGCGGGATATAAATCCCGATCTGCGCAGCAGCATCCATGATGGTGCCGCCAGCCGCCACCGCCACTTTATTACCGTCGATTTCGATTTCTAGCATCTACGCCACCTAAACCATGCACTTGCCATGTTCGATATGGTGCTCGAACTCATGGCGATAATGTTTGAGCATTGCCTGAACCGGCATCGCTGCTGCGTCACCCAATGCGCAGATGGTGCGCCCACCGATATTGAATGCGACGTCATTGAGCAAATCCAGGTCTTCCGGCCGGCCCTGCCCATGCTCGATGCGATGCACCACACGGTACAGCCAGCCGGTGCCTTCACGGCATGGCGTGCACTGACCGCAGGATTCTTCGAAGTAGAAATAGGACAATCGCTCCAGCGCTTTGACCATACACACCGTGTCATCCATGATGATGACTGAACCCGCGCCCAGCGCTGAACCGGCCTTGGCAATCGAATCGTAATCCATGGTGCACTGCATCATCAGCTCGGCGGGCACCACCGGCGTGGAAGAGCCGCCCGGGATGCAGGCTTTGAAGGTGCTGCCATTGCGCATGCCACCAGCCAGTTCCAGCAATTCGGCAAAGGGCATGCCCATCGGCACTTCATAATTGCCGGGCTTGTTGACGTGCCCGGAGACGGAAAAAATCTTGGTGCCGCCATTATTAGGCTTGCCCAGTTCAAGGAATTTTTGCCCGCCCTCACGGATGATGTAAGGAATGCTGGCAAAGGTCTCTGTGTTATTGATGGTCGTCGGCTTGCCATACAAACCAAAACTGGCCGGGAACGGCGGCTTGAAGCGCGGCTGGCCTTTTTTGCCTTCGAGCGATTCAAGCAACGCGGTCTCTTCTCCGCAGATATAAGCGCCGTAACCGTGATGGTTGAACAGATGGAAACTGAAGTCAGTGCCAAGAATATTGTCGCCGAGGAAGCCTGCGGCTTTGGCCTCCTCAATTGCAGCTTCCATACGCTCGTAACATTCCCAGATTTCGCCGTGAATGTAGTTATAACCGCGCTGCGTGCCCATGGTATAAGCCGCGATTATCATGCCCTCAATCAGCGCATGCGGATTAAGCAACATGATGTCGCGATCTTTAAAGGTGCCCGGCTCGCCTTCATCCGAGTTGCACACCAGGTATTTGTCACCCTGGAAATGGCGCGGCATGAAGCTCCATTTCAGGCCGGTGGGGAAACCCGCACCGCCGCGACCACGCAGGGCTGATTTCTTGACCTCGGCGATAATGGTCTCAGCCGAAATCTTGTCAGCAAGAATTTTGCGCAGTGCTGAATAACCACCGTTAGCCACATAGGTAGACAACTTCCACGACCCGGGAAGATGGACTGTATTGAATATGACTTCGCCGCCTTTGATGACCATCTTATTTGAGCTCTTCGATGATGCGGTCAACTTTCTCGGGGGTGAGAAAACCTTCCATGCGATGGTTGTTAATCATGCAAACCGGGGAATCGCCACAGGCACCCATGCATTCGCCTTCTTTCAGGGTGAAGCGCCCGTCTTCGGACGTCTCACCAAAACCGCAGCCCAGCTTGCGCTTGAGATATTCAGTCATTTCAGGCGCGCCCGTCAGCATGCAGGAAATGTTGGTACACAAGGTAATCTTGTACTTGCCCACCGGCGCAGTGTCGTACATGTTGTAAAAAGTAGCCACTTCGTACACGGCGATGGTCGGCATACCCAGGTAGTCGGCGACAAAATCCATGGTTTCAGTTGCCAGCCAGCCTTTTTCCACCTGCGCAATGCGCAACGCCGACATCACAGCTGACTGGCGCTGGTCGGCTGGATATTTGGCTATCTCGTGGTCAATCTGGGCGAGTGAATCAGGACTCAGCATTATCGGTCAATCTCCCCAAATACGATGTCTTGCGTGCCGATGATGGCCACCACGTCAGCAATCATGTGACCACGCGTCATTTCATCCAGCGCTGCCAGATGTGGATAGCCCGGCGCACGAATTTTCAGGCGATACGGTTTGTTTGCACCATCGGAAACCATGTAGATGCCGAACTCACCTTTAGGATGCTCGACTGCAGCGTAGGCCTCACCTACGGGCACATGCATCCCCTCGGTAAACAGCTTGAAGTGGTGAATCAGCTCTTCCATGTTCTGTTTCATGTTGACCCGCGAAGGCGGTGCAACCTTGTGATTGTCGGTTATTACCGGCCCTGGATTTTTACGCAGCCAGCCGATGCACTGCTTGACGATGCTGTTGGACTGGCGCATTTCTTCAATACGCACGAGGTAACGATCATAGCAGTCACCATTCACGCCCACCGGGATGTCGAAATCCATTCGCTCGTACACTTCGTACGGCTGCTTCTTGCGCAAGTCCCACTCGATGCCCGAACCGCGCAGCATAGGGCCGCTAAAGCCCAATGCCAGCGCGCGTTCTTGGGAAACCACGCCGATGCCGACAGTACGCTGTTTCCAGATACGGTTATCGGTCAGCAGGGTTTCGTACTCGTCGACATAACCCGGGAAACGGTTGGTAAAATCTTCGATGAAATCCAGCACCGAACCCTGGCGGTTTTCATTCATGCCACGAATCGCTGCAGCGTTATGAATTTTAGACGCCTGATACTGCGGCATGGTGTCGGGCAAATCACGGTATACACCACCGGGACGATAGTAAGCCGCGTGCATGCGCGCACCGGACACCGCTTCATACACGTCCATCAAGTCTTCACGTTCGCGGAACGCATACAGGAATACTGTCATGGCACCAATATCAATCGCATGCGCGCCCAGCCACAACAAGTGATTGAGGATACGTGTGATTTCGTCAAACATCACACGGATATATTGGGCGCGCTCCGGCACCTCGATCCCCATGAGCTTTTCGATTGCCATCACATAAGCATGCTCGTTGCTCATCATCGACACATAGTCGAGTCGATCCATGTAGGGCAGCGACTGCATGAAGGTTTTGTGCTCAGCGAGCTTCTCTGTGGCACGATGCAGCAGACCAATATGCGGGTCGGCACGCTCAATCACTTCGCCATCCAGCTCCAGCACCAGACGCAGCACACCGTGCGC
>DMQT01000241.1 GCA_003455595.1 Betaproteobacteria bacterium | reverse complement strand
GTGTTAAGGTGTATTTAGAATATATCAATATGGAATTTGTTTTATACGGCGACTCAAGTTGTTTGTGGATCAGGTCAATATGCGGGCCGAACCCGTTAAAGTCATAAAGTTATAGTGGCAGGTATTGACGGTTGGGTGTCTGGTGAAATGGGTGGGGCTTTTCTGGGTATGTGCCAAAAATAATTTGATGTCTATCTCAAAAATTACGGTCCCGAACATAGGATGTCTCAATGACTCAGAGTTTGGGTGGTTGGGCATCAGTTATTCAGCAGACGTTAATATAGGTGACAGAAAGAGCTTGGGAAAAATGGGCGAACAAGGCGAGGCAGTAGCTAAGGTTTTGCGATTTATTCTTCGATGCATTCACGCAGTTTCTCGCCCTGGCGCAAGGACTTCCGCGCAACGCCCCCCTTCTTTGGCTGGGCCGTTTAATCTTGTTCGCAACCGGGATGAACACAAGAGACGCCTCACCCATTTTTGGTGGATTAGCTTACGCGGCCTGTCTACAGGCAGTATCTTTTTCGGTTAGCAGATAAACACGTCTCACGTTAGGCATCATGGCTGATCTGGTTAATGACTGGCGCAAACTTTTCAGGACTACGCTACTGGATCACTTGCCAGCCGAGCTAGCAGAACCTCGGTTCGCTAGGACGGGCAAAACGGGGGAGTCGATTCGACTAATGACAGATTTCTATGCACGTTAGGTAGAAAAAATGGGGTGGGTTGGGAGCTGTCGCAACGCTGCCTATTTAACTTAAGCAGGAGGTATTGAGTGGGTAGCAGATCGATTATTGCGGCTAAAGATTCGTGCCGCGCGGCGCAGGCGTTTAACCTCTTTAGCATATCCGTAGTACTAATTGCACCTTTGCTCCTGCTTGGGATTGCAGTTTCTATCTTCGTCTATGCATCAGTAGCACATCATCCGAACGCCAAAGTGGTCAAGTATAACCAATGGGCTGGTTATCGATTTTATGGTGCGGCTGGGTCAATGATGATATTGGGGTCTCCAATTTATCATATATTCGGCAATTGGCATGGGCTTCTTGCTATTTGGGTGATTATGTTTATCGTCGTTATTCCATGGGGCATCTGGTCTATCGTAAAAGCGCAGAGAGCGAAATGGTCGGAGATCCAGGTTGGTACTGCACTTTCGGTGGCATGACGCCATAGTCAAAATGAAGATACTTGGTGTCCAGTGAGCTACCTCATCACTCACTGGCTAGGATTTGTCTCCCACAGAAGTTCGCGCGTGATTCAGGAAAGCGAGGAACGTTACCGCGCATTGGTTGAGCAGGCCTCTGATGGCATCTTCATCACTGACAATCAGGAAAGATTTCTGGATGTAAACAATAGCGCCTGCGACATGCTTGGATTTTCCCGGGAAGACATGCTCGCCATGCATATTCAAGATGTGATGCCGGATGAGGAATACGCCAAGTTTACCCAGATTCGACTTCTATTGATGGCTGGCGAGACGCTCTTGAACGAGTGGCATATGAAATGCAGGGACGGCTCGCTAATCCCGGTGGAAGTGAGCGCGAAAATACTGTCCGATGGACGGATTCAGGGTATCGCGCGCAATATTACCGAACGCAAGCACCACGAAGCCCAGCTTATCCACCTGGCCAGCCATGACCCATTAACCGGCCTCCCAAATCGCAGCCTGTTCCAGGATCGCCTGCAGCAGGCCATTGTGAAAGCGCGTCGGAACGGTCTCAAGGTGGCCGTGCTATTCTGCGACCTGGATCGTTTCAAACGCATCAACGACAGCCTTGGGCACGACGTCGGCGATCAATTGCTCCAAACGGTTGCGGGCCGGCTGCTTGGCAGCGTGCGCGAGTCGGATACCATTGCCCGCTTGGGCGGCGATGAATTCGCCATTATCCTGGATGATTTTGCAACCGAAGATGCGGTGTCGGGTATTGCTCAAAAAATCCTCTTCACGCTGGCACGCCCGCTGACCATTGCAACATTCAATCTCTCGACTACCAGCAGCATCGGCATCAGCTTTTTTCCGGAAGATGGCGACACAGCGCAAACCCTGCTGAAAAACGCTGATGCTGCCATGTATCTCGCCAAGGCGCGCGGCAAGAATAATTTTCAGTTTTATTCCCAGGGAATCGCAAGCAACGCGCTGGAACATCTCAATCTGGAGATCGATTTGCGTTTGGCACTGGAACGCGAGGAACTCGTGTTGCATTATCAGCCCCAGGTCGATCTGAAATCAGGCCGTGTTATAGGCGCGGAAGCATTGCTGCGTTGGCGCCGGTCTGAGGGAGGTATGACGCTTCCCGCACAGCTTATTCCATTGGCTGAAGAAACCGGACTCATTGGGCCAATCGGCGAATGGGTGCTGCGCACCGCCTGTCTGCAAAATAAGGCATGGCAAAACGCCGGCCTACCTGGCATACGCGTAGCCGTTAACCTGTCTGCAAAGCAATTCATGCACCAGGATCTGGTACAGATTGTCGAGCGAGCACTTGATGAAACGGGACTTGAAGCACGCTATCTGGAACTGGAAATTACCGAAAGCAGCCTCATGCAAAAATCTGAAGATGCGGTTGTAACTTTGAGCAAGTTAAAGGCAATGGGTATTCATCTTTCGATCGACGATTTTGGCACGGGTTATTCCAGCTTGAGTTATCTGCAGCGTTTTCCCATTGATACGCTCAAGATTGATCAATCTTTCGTATACGACATCGCAACAAATCAGGCCGGTGCGGTAATTATTCAGGCGGTAATCGCCTTGGCGCATGCCATGAAATTGCGAGTAATTGCTGAGGGGGTTGAAGCGGCGTACCAGATCGCCTTTCTTGCGGTGAATCGCTGTGACGCAATGCAAGGCTATTATGTCAGTCATCACCTGCCAGCTGACGGGCTAACAGCCTTCCTGCAGAAACGTTACGAACTTCATCCACAAACGGTTCCGCAATTGCGTAACGCAAAAAATTAAACAGGTGTATCGAAAACGGACGGCCATCTAACGAGTTCAGTTCATGCGACTAAGATTGCTTGGATGTTGTTTGCAACAAGAATCGTCCCTGCCACAATAAATACAGCACCGGAATGACGAAGAGAGATAACAGCGGCGCAGTCAACATGCCGCCCACCAGCGGGGCCGCAATGCGTTTCATGACGTCGGAACCAGTACCGTTACTGAACATGACTGGTAACAGTCCCGCCACGATTACCGCTACCGTCATCATCTTGGGGCGCACGCGCATCAGCGCCCCCTGAATGATCGCCTGCCGCAGGGCTGCATGATCGAGGAGACGCCCGGATTGACGGAATTCCTCGATGGCATTATCGAGATACAGCAGCATCACTACACCGAATTCCGCCGCCACACCGGCCAGCGCGATAAACCCAACCCCCACTGCTACAGACAGGTTATAGCCCAGCCAGTAGGTGAGCCAGAATCCGCCTACCATGGAAAACGGCAAGCAAATGGCTACCAGCAGTACCTTGCCTGGATGGCGGAAATGCAGATAAAGCAGCAATAGCACCAGCATCAACGTGAACGGGATGACCCATTGCAGTCTCTCCCTGGCGTGCTGCAAATTTACATATTGGCCAGACCAGGCGATGGCATAGCCGGGTTGCAGCTTGACCTGTGCATCGATGGCTTGCTGCGCCGCCTCGACATAGCCGCCCAGATCGCGGCTTTCCAGGTCGATATAGACATAGCCGGTGAGGCGCCCGTTTTCGCTTTTGATCTCGGCTGGGCCATCGGCGATACTCAACTTCGCCAGCGTACCGAGCGGTACCTGAACGCCCGCAGGAGTGGTGATCCAACTGGCCGCTATTGCTTCCAGGGAGTCACGCAAGGCGCGGGGATAGCGCAAGTTGATGGTGAAGCGCTCGCGCCCATCCACCACATTACCGATGATTTCCCCGCCGATGGCGGTTTGTACCAGACGCTGCACATCGGCCACGGTGACGCCGTAGCGTGCGGCCTGGACGCGATCAATATCGATGTCCAAATAGCGTCCGCCACTCACGCGTTCGCCGAACACCGTACGCGTTCCCGGCACTTTTTTCAGCACGGATTCTATTTTTTCCGCCAGCGCCGCAATGCCATTGAGATCCGGCCCGGTGATTTTGATGCCGGCTGCCGTGCGGATGCCGGTGGACAGCATGTCGATGCGGGTGCGGATCGGATAGCCCCAGGAATTGGTCAGCCCTGGCAGGCGCACCGTCTGGTCAAGCTTATGAATCAGCTGTTCCACCGTTTCACTGGCGGGCCATTCGCTCCGGGGTTTGAGCAGAATGGTGGTTTCCAGCATGGACAGCGGGGCCGGGTCGGTGGCGCTATCGGCGCGGCCAGCCTTGCCGAACACGCGCTCCACTTCCGGCATTTGGCGGATCAGGCGGTCGGTGATCTGAAGAATATTCGCCGCTTCGTCGATCGACACGCCGGGCAGCGTGGTAGGCATGTACAACAGGTCGCCTTCATACAGCGGCGGCATGAACTCGCTGCCCAGATGGGAAACAGGCCAGCCTACGCTGGCGAGTAACAAAACGGCGAGCAGCAGCACAGTTTTTGGTTTGTTGAGGGAGGCGAGTAGCGCTGGCCGGTAAAGCGCTTGCAGCACGCGGTTGAGCGGGTTTTTATGTTCCGGGGTAATGCGACCGCGGATGAAGTACCCCATCAATACCGGCGTTAGTGTCACAGCCAATGCAGCACTGGCCGCCATGGCATAGGTTTTGGTATAGGCGAGGGGTGCGAATAGTTTGCCTTCCTGACCGATCAGTGTGAACACCGGCAGAAAGGAAACCGTGATGACCAGCAGGGAGAAGAATAGCGCAGGACCGACTTCCACTGCGCTCGCCCGCGCCACTTCCCAATAGTCGCAGCCGGGACCGGCGCGCTCGAGATGCTTGTGCATGTTCTCGATCATGACGATGGCCGC
>DMQT01000011.1:1218-3179 GCA_003455595.1 Betaproteobacteria bacterium | reverse complement strand
TGTTCACCCTGTTTGCGATTGTATTTTTCCTGCTCGGCGTGGTGCTGTTCGGCATTGGCCTGCTGGGTGAATACACCGGGCGCATCTACCAGCAGGTGCGCCAGCGCCCGCGTTATCTGATCGAAGCGGTGCTGGAACAGGACGCGCCCCAGCCATGACCCGCGCGGTGGTGTTTGCCTATCACGACGTCGGCGTGCGCTGCCTGTCGGTGCTGCTCGACGCCGGGGTGGACGTGGCATTGGTGGTGACGCATACCGACGTGCCAGGCGACACCATCTGGTTCGACAGTGTAGCCGCACTGGCGGCGCGTTACGATATTCCCACGGTCACGCCGGACGACCCCAACACGCCGGAATTCGTCGCCCAGGTGGCGGCGCTAGCACCCGATTTCCTATTTTCGTTCTACTACAAATTGATGCTCAAGGCGCCGCTGCTGCAGATTCCCAGACGCGGCGCCTACAACATGCACGGCTCGCTGCTGCCGCAGTATCGCGGTCGCGTGCCGGTGAATTGGGCGATCATCCACGGCGAGCGCGAAACCGGCGCAACCCTGCACACGATGACCGAAAAGCCCGATGCCGGCGCGATTGTAGCGCAGCAGGCGGTGCCGATTTTGCGCGACGACACGGCGGCTGAAGTGATGCGCAAAGTCACCTGCGCCGCTGAAATCACCCTGCACCGCGCCCTGCCTGCGCTGATTGCCGGCACCGCATCCGCCATTCCGCAAGACCTGACGCAAGGCGGCTATTTCGGCGGACGCCGCGCCGAGCAGGGGCGCATCGACTGGTCGCAATCGGCCAGCGCGATTCATGATCTGATTCGCGCCGTGGCACCGCCGTATCCCGGCGCGTTTACCGAAGTGACAGGCAAGCCGTTGCGTATACTACGCAGTCGGCTGCGGGATGAAACCACGTCCACCACCGTCGCCCCGGCGCTGTATTGCACGCCGGGTGGCTGTCAGGTGGCGTGCGGCGGGGGCGGCACGCTGCAATTGCTGGAACTGGAACTGGACGGTGTGGCACTCACGCCCGCCGCGTTTTACCAAGGTATGGGTGCAGGTCCCTTTGCACTCTAGATTGTTTTGGCACTCTGATTATTTTGACTATTGATAAAGGCAGACTCATGAAAAAGATCCTCATCCTCGGCGTCAACGGTTTCATCGGACACCACCTGTCCAAGCGCATTCTGGAAACCACCGACTGGGAAATCCACGGCATGGACATGAACAGCGACCGTGTCGCCGAGTTTGCCGATAACGAGCGCTTTCACTTTTTCGAAGGCGACATCACCATCAACAAGGAATGGATCGAATACCACGTCAGAAAATGCGACGTGGTGCTGCCGCTGGTCGCCATTGCCACCCCGGCGACCTATGTGACCGACCCGCTCAAGGTGTTCGAGCTGGATTTCGAAGCCAACCTGCCGATCGTGCGCCAGTGCGTCAAATACGGCAGTCGCGTGCTGTTCCCGTCCACTTCCGAAGTCTACGGCATGTGCCATGACACCGAATTCGACCCGGAAAATTCCGAGCTGGTGCTGGGCCCGATCAACAAACCGCGCTGGATTTACTCGTGCTCCAAACAGCTGATGGACCGCGTCATCTGGGCCTACGGCATGCAAGGCGCGCTCGACTTCACCCTGTTCCGTCCGTTCAACTGGATCGGTGCCGGGCTGGACAGCATCCACACCCCCAAAGAAGGCAGCTCGCGCGTCATCACCCAGTTCCTCGGCCACATCGTGCGCGGCGAAGACATCAAGCTGGTCGACGGCGGCAACCAGAAGCGCGCGTTCACCTACGTCGCCGATGGCATCTCGGCGCTGATGAAAATCATCGACAACAAGGACGGCGTCGCCAGCGGCCAGATCTACAACATCGGCAACCCGGTCAACAACTACTCGGTCAAGGAACTGGCGCAGATGATGCTGGAACTGGCCAAGTCCTACCCCGAATACCGCGACAA
>DMQT01000011.1:0-1084 GCA_003455595.1 Betaproteobacteria bacterium | reverse complement strand
GACGTGCAGAACCGCGTGCCGAAAATCGAAAACACCATAAAAGACCTGGACTGGAAGCCTGAATACAGCATGGAACAAGCACTGAAGCATGTATTTGATGCATACAAGGATCAGGTGGCTGCGGCGCGGGATTTGGTGAACTAAGGCGGGTTTTTGGCCTGACGCCAGGGGGAAGCCGAAAGCCTGCAAGGTGGGGCGTGCTTTCTTTGGTTCATTATTTTTGCACACACGGCGTGTGTGTAAAACAAACGACTTGATTGCGTCCCGCAAAGGCGTGTTTTAGACTCGTAAAATCAGTCTTGGTTGGGGAAATTCAGAGTGGAGAAAATGCCAATGGAAAGAATTACCGTCAACCCAAATCAATGCGGAGGTCGCCCCTGCATTCGTAGCATGCGCATACGCGTCAGCGACATACTTGAATTGCTTGCTGCAGGTGAAAGCCGCGAACAGATACTGGCGGATTATCCTTACCTCGAAGCGGAAGACATTACCGCAGTGCTGCTGTACGCCGCGCGCCAATTCGACCACCCCGTCCTGATGGCCGTCTGACGTGCCTCGCTTTCTGGTCGATGCGCAGCTGCCGCCCGCCCTGGCCAGAAAGTTGGCCGCGCTGGGGCATAAGGCAATACATGTACTCGATGTTGATCTGCTCGAAGCGAGTGACAGCAAAATATGGGATTACGCCCTGGCAGACAGCGCGGTGATTATCACCAAGGATGAAGACTTTGCCATCCGGGCATCTGTCAGCAAAAGCGCACCTGCCATCGTCTGGGTCAGGATAGGCAATTGCCCCAATGCAAAATTGCTGGCGTGGTTCGAACAGGAATTGCCTGCCGTCATCGCAGCGTTTGAAGCCGGAAACCGGTTGGTCGAGATCAGCGGCTGATGTGTTTATTGAAGACATTGAAATTCAAGCGACTTGAGTTGTTAAACAATTCGAGCGTGCATTTTTGATCTTTCGAAATTAAATTCGATAGGCAAAAGGCAAGACCTGGTACCTGGCTCGGGCGGGGCGGCTGTTTGAGCCGCAGGCGAGTTCCCGTCCCGACCGGTTTTTGACCCGACGCCAGGGGGAAGCCGAAGG
>DMQT01000214.1:3933-7294 GCA_003455595.1 Betaproteobacteria bacterium | reverse complement strand
CAAGCTGGGTCTGGGCACGCGCGTATGCGTCGCACAAGGCCCAGCAGCGCAGAACCCAGAGGACTGCGACCTGTACGCCCGCGTGCTGCCAGAAGACAAACACCACATCGTCGCCGCACTACAGAAATCCGGCCACGTCACCGGCATGACTGGCGACGGTGTCAACGACGCGCCCGCGCTGCGCCAGGCCGAACTGGGTGTGGCCGTGGCCAGCGCCACCGACGTGGCCAAGGCCGCGGCCGGCGTGGTGCTGACCGATCCAGGCCTGGGGGGCGTACTGACCGTGGTGCGCACCGGGCGCGAGGTGCATCGGCGCATGCTGACCTACACCCTCAACAAGACGCTCAAGACGTTCGAGATCGTGGTGTTCCTGACGCTGGGTCTGTGGCTCACCGGCGGCTTCGTGATGTCTGCCACGCTGATTGTGCTGTTGCTGTTCACCAACGACTTCGTCACCATGACCATCGCCACCGACCGCGTGCAGCCAGCCGCCATGCCGCAGCGCTGGGCGGTACGGCGCCTGGTGGGGGCTGCGCTGGTGTTTGCTGTGGTGTCGCTGCTGTTTTCCTTCTCGGCCTACTGGTGGATGCGCAGCACCCAAGGCTTGAGTCCGGCGCAACTGCAGACTGGGGTGTTTCTGTTGCTGGTGTTCACCAATCAGGCCAGCATTTATGTGCTGCGTACCGACGGGCGGCTGTGGTCGTTCGCGCCCGGGCGCTGGATGGCGCTGGCCAGCGTGGGCGATATCATATTGGTGAGCGGGCTGGCCGTGCTCGGCTGGCTGATGGCACCGCTGCCGAGCGCGCTGGTCGCGGGTCTGCTCATCGCCTGTGTGGTTTTCGCGCTGCTGCTGGATCAGGTCAAACGCTTTGTGTTTCCGCACTTTGCCATCGTTTGATGGCTATTTTCACAGGCTCGTTGGGGCTGTGCTGGCGTTACATGAGACGAATTTGAAGGAGAGGTTATGAGCGAACAAACACCCGTCAGCCGCCCGAAAGAGCGTCTGTTATCCACGGACATCGAGGGATTCGATTCCCTGGCCGAGCTGGCCCTGGATATGCGGTCGTCGTGGAGCCATGGCGCTGACAACGTGTGGCGCCAGCTTGATCCGGCGCTCTGGGATCTGACGCGGAATCCGTGGGTCGTGTTGCAGACGGTGTCACGGGAGAAACTCCAGCGTGATTTAGCCGATCCGGCATTCCGCAAAAATGTGGACGATCTGGTGCAGGCCAGGCGCGAAGCGGCGGAGGCGCCGGCGTGGTTTCAGCAAGCCCATTCGCAATCTGCGCTCAACTGCGTCGCCTATTTCAGCATGGAATTCATGTTGAGCGTAGCCCTGCCCATTTACTCGGGCGGCTTGGGCAACGTGGCGGGCGATCAGCTCAAGGCCGCCAGCGATCTGGGCGTGCCGGTGGTCGGCGTGGGGCTGCTTTACCAGCAAGGCTATTTCCGCCAGATGATCGACAAGGAGGGCGCACAACAGGCCCTGTTTCCGTATAACGACCCCGGGCAGTTGCCGATCACACCGTTGCGTAAACCGGACGGGGAGTGGCTGCGGCTGGAGATCGCCTTGCCCGGTTACTCGGTCTGGCTGCGCGCCTGGCAGGTTCAGGTCGGTCGCGTGAAGCTGTACCTGCTGGACAGCAATGATGCAGCAAATTACCCCGCGCATCGCGGCATAACCAGCGAGCTCTACGGCGGCGACCCGGCGTTGCGCCTGAAACAGGAACTGCTGCTTGGCATCGGCGGATGGCGGTTGCTGGCGGCGCTCGGCATCCAGCCGGAAGTCTGCCACTTGAATGAAGGGCATGCGGCGTTCGCGGTGCTGGAGCGTGCGCGCAGTTTCATGGCGGAAACCGGGCACCCCTTCGAGGTTGCGCTGGCCGTCACCCGTGCGGGCAACGTGTTCACCACGCACACCGCGGTGGCTGCCGGCTTCGATCGTTTCGCGCCGGCGCTGATCGAGCAATACCTCGGGGGGTATGCACACAAGCAGCTCGGCATCAGCCGCCACGATTTGCTGGCGCTGGGCCGCCAGAACCCGAACGACGCGTCGGAGCCTTTCAACATGGCCTATCTGGCGATTCGCGGCAGCGGGGCGGTGAATGGCGTGAGCCGTTTGCATGGCCAGGTGAGCCGACACCTGTTCGAGCCGCTCTTTTTGCGCTGGCCGACGGAAGATGTGCCGGTCGGACACGTGACCAACGGCGTTCATATGCCGACCTGGGATTCGGTGGCGGCCGATGATCTCTGGACGGAATTTTGTGGAAAGGACCGCTGGCTGGGTGCAACCGAAACCCTGGAGCAGGCCATTCGTGGTGCCAGCGATGCCAGGCTTTGGCAATTTCGCAGCGCCGCCCGCTTGGCCCTGGTTGANNCGCCGATTTGCCAGCTACAAGCGGCCGAATCTGTTGCTGCACGACCCGGAGCGGTTGTTGCGCCTGCTGACCAACCCGCAACGCCCGGTACAGCTCATCATGGCTGGCAAGGCCCATCCCGCAGACCTGGAAGGGCAGGCGCTGATACAGCAATGGATGCATTTCATCCGGCGGCCCGAAGCGCGCCCGCATGTGATCTTTCTCAGCGACTACGATATGGATTTGACCGAGCAGTTGGTGCAGGGCGTGGACGTCTGGCTCAACACCCCGCGCCGTCCCTGGGAAGCGTGTGGCACCAGCGGCATGAAGGTGCTGGTCAACGGCGGCATCAATCTGTCTGAACTGGACGGCTGGTGGGAGGAAGCCTATACGCCGGAAGTAGGCTGGGCGCTGGGGGATGGGCAGGAACACGATAGCGATCCCGCCTGGGACGCCAGCGAAGCCGAAGCCCTGTATGACCTGCTCGAACATGAGGTGATTCCCGAGTTTTATACGCGTGATGAACAAGGTATCCCCAGCGCCTGGGTGGCCAGAATGCGGGAAAGCATGGCGCAGTTGACGCCGCGTTTTTCCACCAACCGCTCGGTGTCTGAATACACCGAACAGCACTATCTCCCGGCTGCCGCGGCCTACCGTGAGCGCGCTGCCGATCAGGGCGCAGCCGGCGTGGAGTTGGTGAATTGGCGGCATGCGCTGGATCAAAACTGGAGCGCGCTGCGCTTCGGCGAAGTGAAGATTGAAACCGGGGGCGAGCAGCACCTGTTCGAGGTTCAACTGTATCTGGATGGCCTTTACCCGGCAGCGGTGCGGGTCGAGCTGTATGCCAAGGGCGTGAACGGTGGCGCTGCGGAGCGCGTGGAGTTGGTGCAGGTGCGGCAACTGGTGGGGGCAACCAACGGTTACGCCTATCGCACAGAGGTGCCCGCAGTGCGCCCGGCAACGGACTATACGGCGCGCCTGATAGCGCACCGCGACGGCGTGGC
>DMQT01000214.1:0-3765 GCA_003455595.1 Betaproteobacteria bacterium | reverse complement strand
GTGCTTACTTGCTGGTGAGTAGCGGATTTATCCCAGCCAACGCCGATGGGAAACCCGTTTGGCTGGAAACCTGGATGGCCCGCACATCGTTAAACGCGACACTGCGTCGCGAGGCCCCAAAAGACCAGAATCCGGTGGCGCTGACCGATCAGAATCTCATGAATGGCGTTCATCTGTTCGCGCAGAATTGCGCCGTTTGCCATGGTTCCGCGAAGGGCACTGCCTCACTTTCTCCAATAGCGAAAGGCGAGTATCCGCCGCCGCCGCAATTGGCGACCGATGGGGTGGAGGACGACCCGGAAGGCGACTCGTTCTGGAAGATCAAGCACGGCATTCGTCTGACCGGGATGCCTTCGTTCGGGTACTCCCTGAACGATCAGGATATATGGACGCTTGCGCTGTTCCTAAAGCACATGGACAAGCTGCCGCCTGCGGTACAGCAGACGTGGTTACAAGTCCAGAATTGGCCTGACATAGCCGCGAACCAGGTGATTCAGAAATAACAGCTTTCGCCCCTGGCGCCTGATCACCCTGCCAACATCTGGCCCGCGCCTTATCCGGAAGACGCTGGTGGTCGTGGAGGATGCACGGTGAATAAGCTGTTACTCCAGTGCGACTGAAGCAGTCGTTGCCAACACGTCCGGTTCGAATCGCACAACGCTGAGGAATGCATCCATGATGTCCGTAAGCACAAGTATCCTGACGATCAACGGCGGCTCGTCGAGCATCAAATTTGCCGTGACCTTCCCTCTGTTTTTCGTCTTCCAACGGGTGGGTTTCATGCTACCTGTTTTTCCGCATGTTGAGCGCTGACCCAGTTATTCAGGAACTGCGTTGGTGACTTGTAGCCGAGTGTCGAATGTAGCCGCTTCCGGTTGTAAAACACCTCGATATACTCGAAGGCCGTCGCCGTCATTTCCTCGCGCGTTGCAAAGCGCCAGCCATGCACCCGCTCATTCTTGAAGCTGTTGAACCAGCTCTCGGTCGGCGCATTGTCCCAGCAGTTACCCTTGCGGCTCATCGAACAGGTCATGCCGTATTCAGTGAGCTTGTCCTGGAACGCATGGCTGGCGTACTGGCTGCCCCGGTCGGAATGGTGCATCACGCTTGGTGCCGGCTTTCTGCGGAACCACGCCATCGTCAGCGCATCCGTCACGATGTCCGCCGTCATGCGCGGTTTGAGCGACCAGCCCACCACCTCGCGATTGAACAGGTCGAGCACGATGGCCAGGTACAGCCAGCCTTCGTCCGTCCACAGGTAGGTGATGTCGGATGTCCAAACCTGATTGGGCGCAGCAGGTGCGAAGTTGCGATCCAGCAGGTTCGGTGCAACCGGCAGCGTGTGCTTCGAGTCCGTCGTGACCTTGAAGCGCCGCTTGTGCCGCGCCCGGATGCCGTTCTCGCGCATCAGCCGCTCGACGCGCACCTTGCTCGCAGAGAAGCCGCGTGCGCGCAACTCCCGCACCATGCGCGGGCTGCCGTAGGCGGCTTTCAGTTCGTCGTGGATGGCGCGGATCAGCGCCAGCATCTGGGCATCGGTCAGGCGGCACCGATCAGCGAAGCCGCCGCGCTTCCAGGCGCGGTAGCCGCTGATGCTGATCTCCAGCACGGGACACATTTCAGACAGGGCGTAGTGGGCGCGCTGCGTGTCGATCCAGGCATACTTCACAGCGCATCCCTTGCAAAGTATGCCGTCGCTTTTTTTAGGATTTCGACCTCGCGCCGGAGTCGGACGACCTCGGCACGCGCGCGGGTCAGCTCCATCTGCTCAGGCGTGACCAGCCTGACACCCGCACCGGAAAGCTTGCCCGCATCGGCGGCTTTGACCCAGTTACGCAAGGTCTGGTCAATCAATCCCAATTCACGGGCTGCTGCGCCTATCGTCAAACCGTCTTTTATGCGTTTGACCGCCAGCGCTTTGAACTCGGCGGTGTACTCCTGCTTCGGTATCTTCTTCATCTTTCCTCTTCCCAAGTTAACGTCAATAATACGTCACCCTTGGAAGACGAAGTTTCGGGGGAAGCTCAGTTCATGGAACCGCAGCAAGAAAATTGGCTACCGGGTTGTCAGGGTGGTGCTCGATCGCCAGGGGCGTGTCGTTCAGCTTGAGCCCTTCGTTGACGGCTGGCAAAGGGATGCCGGCGGTAAGGAATCGGTTTGGGGTGTCCTGTCGACGTACTGGTCATGCCTGATGGTTCGCTGCTCATCAGTGACGACCTCGCTGGCGCAATCTACCGCGTGTGGTATGCGCCTTGAGCGCCAGAATCGTTACGTGCTGAAATCGTCTGCGTGGTCTGTTGAACCGCGCCGGTTCGGGTAGCACCCTGGACCATCGGGCCAAGGCTTGGGAAGTGACCATTGGTGGATGGTCGCTTGCCGGCCCGAAGCAGCCGATGGGATGGCTGCTGCGCCAATGCTTTAGTGATCGCGGCCATGGCCGCGATCGTTGCCGTGGCCGTTCCCGTGGTTTCCACGATTATCATTCCCGTGCTCGTCACGGCGGTCGCCGCGGCGATCACGATGTTGTTTCTGGTAACGCGGTACATACTCGCGGTTGTACCAGTTGTCCTGCACAAAGTAGACCCGCTCACCGCAGGCGTTGTATTCGCGGCAGTGCTTGCTCCAGTGTTTGGCGTGGCCCGGCGGTACGCGCAGATAGATCGGTGGACGATGCGCCGGTACCCGCTGGATGGCTATCGGCTGACGATAGATCACTTGTGGCTGCGGATAGCCGCCAATGTCGAGTCGGCCATAGAAGCCCGGTTGGCCGATACTGACCGAGACGCCGACGTCGGCAGCGAGTGCCGGGGTGGTGACGGTGGCAGCGGCTATTGCCGCTGCGATCAGAAAACGTTTCATGCCGAATCTCCTGTTGTTGAATTACTCATTGCGATCCCGACCTCGGTCCTGGCCTTGTCCCTGGCCCTGGCCTTGCCCCCGTTTTGGCTCGCGCGTGGCGTCCTTGCCTTGCTGCTTTTCTTCCTGACCCTGCGATCTTTGCATCTGCTGCTCACGCTGGTTCACATTTGGCTGTGGCGGCTGCCTGCGCTCTTGAACGCCCGGGCCTCTCTGTTGGGGCGCGGCCGGGGCTGGCCTCTGCATGTTTTCGCCTCCCCTTTGCGGTGGCTGTGGACGCGGGGTGGGTGGCGCAATCTGCTGGCGTGGCATAGAGCGCTGGATATCCTGCTGCCTGGAATCTCTCCGTTCAGGCGCTCCCTGTCTTTCCTGCTGAGGGGTTCCCTGTTGGGCACGCGTTCTTTGCTCGGCCTGCTCCTGATAGCTTTGCCGCACTACGGGGTCACGCGGCTGGTAACGGTAGTTCCGTTGTTGAAGCTCGTGCTGTTGCTGCACCTGTTGAGGATACCGGTTCCCTGAATACTGGCGCTGGTAGACGGGCAGCGGGGCAGGCGCAGGGGCAGCGCGGTGGTTCCATCTGTCCCAACCGCTTCTATGCTGTTCCCAGTTAGGGCCCCAGTGATCACCCCAACGTGGCGGTGCATCGGGCCGCCATCCGTAGAAATACGCGGGCGGCTGGCGGTAGTAGCGTACCGGGATGCGTAGGATGAATAGCGGTACAACCTCAGAATCCACATACCCCCAAGGCCCGTTGTACCAGGAACTCGCGTACCAGTTGTCATCCTGGTAAACCCAGTACATACCGTCGTAAAAGAAGTAGTTGGCCTGTAACCGTGGCGCGTAGTAGACCGGGTAACCTGGTACGCGGACGAGTTGCGGGTAAACCGGCAGGTTGATCCCGATACTCAC
>DMQT01000288.1:736-4197 GCA_003455595.1 Betaproteobacteria bacterium | reverse complement strand
GAGCCAGGCCAGCGTTGCCATTGCGGCCACGCCAACCGCCAGCGGCTGAAACGGCATGACAAAATCGGCGGGCAGCACACGGGTGAGGAAGGTCCAGTGCGGGGCGTGGCCGGTGGCGACCATGCTGCCCCACACGCCCCAGAACAGCGCCGCCAACACGCCGAAAAACAGCCGTGCGCCCCAGTCCAGCCAGCGGCTCAATCCGGCAGACAGCGTTGCCACCTGCGGTGCTGCCAGCAACGCCAGCGCCACCAGCATGGGCAGGCCGTAGGAGGTACGCGCCGATGCCGAGGTCAGCAGCACCGCCAGATACACGCCAAAACCGACCAGCCCCAATTGCAACGGCGCACTGCGACTCAGTTCGTGGCGTCGTTGCCAGACGCTGGCCAACGCCAGGTACAGCGCCGGAAAACCAAACCACAGCAGGGTTTTAGGCCAGAACCACGGCTCGTTATTGGCGCCCAGTTCAGCAACGGAAAACCCCAGATAGCGGCCGACGTTATTCAGCCAGAACCACACATAAAACTGATGCGGGTCGCGCAGATACAGGGCAATCGGCCAGATCAGCAACCACGGCAGTACGACCATGAGCGCCACGCCCAGGCTGCGCGCGTAAGGCTTGCTGCGCCAGGTGTCGAATAGCAGCGGCAACAGCAGCGCCACCAGGCCAACCGCGCCCGGCACCAGCACGCCTTTGCCGAGAAAACCTACGCCCACCCCCATGCCCAGCCAGATACCGGCTGGAAACGGCCGCGTGCGGCCCAGGATCAAACCGTAACTGGCAATGGCAAACCCCGCCAGCATCGGCACATCGGTAATCATGATATGGCTCTCGTACAGCAGGCCAAAGCAACTCATCAGCACCAGCACGGCGCGACGGCCATTGCCCTTCCCCCACGCATGGCGCGCTACAAGTCCAACCGATAAGAAAGTAACCGCCATGAACACGCCGGTGGCCAGACGCGCGCCGTCGTATAGCGGCAGCCAGCCTGAACACAGCCGCGCCAGCGCCGCCCCCAGCCAATAGTACAGCGGCGGCTTTTCCATGAACGGCTCGCCCGCCAGCTGCGGCATGACCCAGTCATGGTTGTGCAGCATGCGGTAGAGGATGTCGAACACGTAGGTTTCGTCCTGCTTCCACGGGTCGTGGCCGATCAGGCCAGGCAGTACATAAGCAGCGGCCAGTAGCAGAAACCAGCCAAGCGGAAGGTGAAAGCGCACGCGCCCGGCGCTGGGATTCAAAACCGGCCGGGCAGGTTGGACGGCTGTTGCCATGATTATTCTCGGTCTATGTTGATGGATGGCAATGCAACCGGAAAAAACCGAGCTCAAAAACGGCTGATCGATTCCCGGACTGGGCAGATTATTGCCCAGCAAGACTGACAGTTTGCTTAATGCCCGCCCTGCAGTGCCAGCGTGCCCGAGCGCCCGGCAATTTCGCCCATGCGCACCGGCTGGCGTGGCAAGGTCACCCCATCCAGCGCCGCGTAATAATCCGCCATCGACACCAGCGTGTAACCCTGGCGCTGCCAGCCGCTGAGCAATTGCTCGAATACCGGCGCCAGCTTCATGCCTTCCAGTTCGGCGTGCAGGGTGTAGACGTGGCCGTGCGCGGGCGGCGTGCGGGTCATGGCGAGAATGGCATCGGCGACGTTATCGACGGTGACGCCGTCGGCACCGATCAGCTCGTCCAGCGTCGGCAGCGTAGTCGGCAGCTGCGGGCAGCTCGCCTCGCCATTCGCCAGCGGGATAAACGGATGCGTGCCGCGCGTATCCGAGCAATACGCCATGCCCCAGCGCTGCTCCTGCCGATATGCCGCATCGTTCATCTGCCAACCCGCCGCGCCATGGGTAGCTGCGGGCTGGCCGAAGATTTCCGTATAACGCTGCATCGCGCGCGCCATTTCGCGCTCAGTCCACGCGGCGTCCTTGCCCGCCACATAATCCTGCCATTTGACGTGGTCAAAAGTATGAATGCCGGTCTCGAAGCCGGCGTCACGCACGCTGCGCAAAATGCCGGCACACTTGCGGCCAATGTCCGGTCCCGGCAGCAGCGTGCCATACAGCAGCGTCTTCAAGCCGTAGTGTTCCAGCACCGACGTGCGCGACACTTTTTTCATGAAACCGGGGCGAAACGCCCGCCGCAGCGCGCGCCCGGTATGGTCAGGGCCGAGGCTGAACAGGAAGGTCGCGCCTGCCTGATGGGCTTGCAGCATCCGCACCAGCTGCGGCACGCCTTCGCGCGTACCGCGGTAGGTGTCTACGTCAATTTTGAGGGCAAGCAGGGGCACGGTTTAATCCAATTCGCAGTGAGTAGAGCACAGGAGCAATAAGCGTAGTGCATTGCACCAGATGCCATGACTCGGCGCAATAACGATTGCGACTTAAATACCTGCTTTAAACCATTCAATCGTGCAGAAAATGGCCGATTTGGGTAAGACCAAATTCCCTTCAGGCACATCCCTGGAACCCGCCCTGCGCTTGCGCAGCCGCGTTTATCGCCAGAATTTAGATGGAACTTTCTCCCCAGCCAGCCCTCCTTTTAGAACACAGCCAGTAGCCAGCGCGCCTTGAAAACAGGCGGTCAACGATTCATCCCATTGGAGTTACCCTATGCATTTAAAGCACTTGTTGCCAGTTTTTTGCCTTTTTGCTGCGCCCGGTTACGCTGATCAAATAGTGCTTGAGAACGGAGACCAGCTGAGCGGCACGATAGTACGCATGGAAGCAGACAAACTGACGCTCAAGCCTTTATGGGGGGAGCCGAACAAGGAAATTACCGTGTCATGGCCCGCCGTCAGCTACATCGAATTGACGACACCTGCGCATGTCGTATTACGCAGCGGCGCGTTCGACGGCACGATCAAATCAGACCGTAGCGGCGGCATGCAGATAGCCTCAGGTGCAATGCAGACTGGCATGCTCCGGCACGATGACATTGTGGCAATTAACCCGGTAAAACCGGTTGACCCTGCCGCCTTCAAATACACCGGCCGGCTGGATGCGGGATTGGGTTTTGCGCGAGGCAATACAGAGACCAATAATTACTATTTCAGCGGGAAACTGAAAGCTGAAAACACGTTGCACCGCACCGTTATCAAAGGTGAGGTGCGCCATGAAACCGGTGCGAATTCGGTGGTTACGACAGACCGCAGCCGCCTTTCGACCAAGTACGACCGGTTTCTCAGCACACGCAGGTACCTCTATGCGCAAGGCATCGTCGAGCAAGACAAGCTCGCCAGCATTGACTTGCGTACCACCGCAGGCGTGGGTTCAGGCTATCAGGTATACCGCGAAGAAAACCTGAATCTGGGTCTGGAAAGCGGCTTGAGCCACATCCGCACCCAATATCACAATGCACCGACTGAAAACAAAGGCGCGCTCCGCCTCGGCGTGGACTACAGCCAATATTTCTGGAGCCGTGGCTTGAAAGTTGAGAACGCCAGTGAAATATTCATACC
>DMQT01000288.1:0-625 GCA_003455595.1 Betaproteobacteria bacterium | reverse complement strand
TGCAAGCCACATTGGGATATGGATTTTAATAGCCGGCAAGTTGGTGCCACCTCGTCACCCAACGGGCGAACACGCATATGCAAATGCGCATGAAATTGCACGGGGGTAGCTGTCGGCGCATTGCCGAAGGGTCGCGGGGCAGGCCTTGCGCTTTGATAGGCCTGAGGAAACATCGGAATCGCACATGCAGATTCAAGGCAAAATTGGTGGCTTGCCAGGCACACAGGTTCAGCGCGTCGCAGCAGCCTTGTAAACCGCATTACGTTCACGTTTGCCTACCGCGACAACCACGACCACCAACTCGCCGTCGCGGACTTCATACACCAGCCGATACCCGACATTGCGCAATTTGATTTTATAGCGATCTTTCGAACCCGACAGATTCGACGCAGGCACGCGCGGATTCAACAAGCGTTCTTCCAGCTTCTTCTTGAACTGCTCGCGCACGCCGTTATCGAGCTTGCCCCATTCCTTCCAGGCCTCCTCTTTAAAGGCAAGGCTATAGCTCATTCAAATTAACTTTGATTTCCGCCTGATTCGCGCGGGCATCCGCCAGCGCATTCAGCTCCAGGTCTTCCAGTCGCTCCATCAACGCCTCGTAAGCTTTCGCCGGGACGCAGTAAAA
>DMQT01000166.1:12079-12260 GCA_003455595.1 Betaproteobacteria bacterium | reverse complement strand
ATAATAGGCAACTTTAGCCATGAGCCAACTCCTTCTGTTCTTTAACGTATTGCTGCAACACTTCGCCAGTACGACCCCAGGATTTAGTCTTGGGCTTGAATACCATCGCCAGACCCATGTGCAGGGAGTGCATGATAGGTGTGCGCGCCAGGAACTTGATCACATTGCCTTGGCGCAGCTC
>DMQT01000166.1:10609-11873 GCA_003455595.1 Betaproteobacteria bacterium | reverse complement strand
GGGTAAATTCTTCGTCGAAAATGGTTGAATTAGATTTTGGTCCAAATCCCTCATCCTCTATCCAGTGCGACAAAGCTTTCATGACGCCTTCTGGACGCACGTCCTTCGGGCAGATATTAGTACATTTATTGCAGGATACACACTGCCAGATGATGTCCTTGTCCTTGAGGAGTTCATCCTTGAGGCCGAGACGGACCAAGTAAATCCAGTACCTGGGGTTGAAGTCGGTATTCTGGGCATACATCGTGCAGGAGTTGGTGCACGATCCACACTGCCAGCAGCGATGGACATTTTCTGCACCGGCGTATGTTTTGATTTTAGTTTCAAAATCATCGTCATAATCTTTCAGGGTGCGTGGCAGGATCATGGTGTTCCAGTGACCTGACACATCAACGCCATCTACCACCAACTTGTCGCTGGTGATCAAACGATCAGCATCAATAAGTGTTTTTTCGTGAATTGCCATCGAAATCTCTCCTAAAGTCTTTTAGCAAGGCATTGCCTTAGCGTGCCCTGTAATCTAAATCCACGTTTAAATCCTATGCACTAATGTGTCAGCCGCTTGACTCTTGATTGCCCTGATTTACGCAGCTGATCAATGCCCAAAAATTTCTTCAACTGCTCCGCAGGGGTAGTGCCACGACCGAAGTCCGCACTCAACATACCCTCCGCCATGGAGCGAAAGTACTCTGAGTAGGCTTTAGCCATCACCAGATCAACCCAGAACGGCACATCCCTATATAAACCTTGCTCGCCGATTTGAGCCACCAACCAAACGCGCGCGCCCTCAAACATTTCCGGACTATTCCCAAAAGGCACGTCGGGCAGATGGTCGTTGCCACGGATAAATTCACGCAACGCGCCACTCACAGTGTTCTGATCCCACACCCAGCGCGCCATTAGCGGGTATTTGACCGGGTTGTTAAAGTGCAGCATTTCTGCGCCAAAATCGTATAAAGCACGCCGCGACTTCGCAGCCTGTTTACGCGCCTCTTTGTCCGACTGCTCATCCACGTTCAGCAACTCTGAAAACGCCACCAAGCGTGCAGCCAAGCCATCCTTACCATACAGAAGCTGTGCAATCTCCAACCTTAGCCTGTCTATGCCTAGCTGCTCAAGCGCCGGAAAAATCCTGCGCCTGGCAGAAAAGACCATCTCCAGCAGCTCAGCAACATCCTCCAGGCTCAGTTTTTCAAGCGCTGCGGGCGCCAGAATGGTAGCAAAAGCATCGCTTTTGGCCTGCAAACCGGACAAATAACTCTCC
>DMQT01000166.1:8964-10511 GCA_003455595.1 Betaproteobacteria bacterium | reverse complement strand
GCTTTTTGAACCAGAGCATTCATGTCACCAACTGCACGCATTGCCATGGCTAAGCCATGAGATATGCTGGTGTCGATATCTTCTGGGCCAAGCGCTGCACCACCAACGTAAATACCACGACGGGTACTGCTGAAGGTGCTGGTATATTGCTCGCCTTTATCAACGAAGCCGTGCTTCTCCAGACCAATGCCGAACACCTTGGAGAGCTCTGGGTTTTCTTCGTTAGGGTCCATGCCAATGGCGTGCACAACGATATCCATGGGGATAACAATAGGCCGCTTGACCAGCGTATCTTCACCCTTCACCAGCAAACGACCATCAGCACTCTTGGTCACTTCCGCAATACGGGCTTTGACAAACTTCGTTTTGTATTCTTCCTGTGACTTCCAATAAAACTTGTCTTCGTACAAACCAAACGTACGAATATCCATGTAATAAATGAAAACGTCTGTCTGCGGGGAGATTTCCTTGATTTCCATCGCGAGATTGGTGGATACGGTACAGCAAATCTTGGAGCACCACTCACGTCCGATTTGACGATCACGCGAGCCAACACACAGCAGAATGGCAACACGTTCAGGCACGCGACCATCGGATGGGCAGGCGATTTTACCGTTCGATACCATCTGCTCCATCTGGGTGGTAGTCAGCACGTCTTCATACGTACCAAAACCCCACTCAGGCTTATTAATGGAATCGAAATGCGTAAAGCCAGTTCCCAGAATGATGCTACCGACGTTTGCGGTTTGACCATTCGACAACGTAACGGTGAAGTTACCTGCCTCCCCGTCCACCTTGACCACTTTGGTAGATTTATGGATGGTGACATTCGCATTGTCTTCAACACGCTTGACCATGCGGCCAATTGCGTCTTTAGCCCATTCACCGGACGGCACCAGCTTGGCATAACCGGACAGGATAGGCGCGCCACCCAAGACTGATTCCTTTTCGACCAGGATGACTTTTTTGCCAATCGAAGCAACGCCAGCAGCAGCTGACAGACCAGTTGGGCCTGCGCCCACAACCAAAACAGTTTCAGACATCTTAGCTTGCTCCTAGTGCCAGTTCGGGGTTATACAAATATTCAATATTGCCAGCTTCGACTTCCTTGAGATACAGCTCAAAAGTCTTCTTGGCTTCAGTCCAAGACATGCCCATTTTCTCAACCAGCTCTTCACAGGGCGATGCATGCCACTGCAATTGCACGATCTTGAACGGATCAGCACCACACGCCAAAGCGGCGAATTGCACATCTGCCATGATAGGCACGGCGAAATCGTTATCGTGTGCTTTACCTATCCACTGGTTTTTGTCCATGGTGGTAATGCAGCCGGTATCAATACCCAACAGCACATCGGCATTGGCTTCTTCACGAACGACACGAATCTTGCGATCCATGGTGAAGGAACGGGTGAATTCGCGCTCAGAAATAATGTGCCGGAAGCCAAAACCACAGCAATCGTACCAAGTCGAGTAGTCAATCAGCTGCGCACCCAATGCCAGCGCCAATGAACTGCCGACTGCCGTGCGGTTACCACCCAGCACGG
>DMQT01000166.1:6417-8806 GCA_003455595.1 Betaproteobacteria bacterium | reverse complement strand
ACCGTCTGCAACTCGGAAGCGATGCGGTTACGCATCACGTGCACCCACTCAGAGTAGTGAATGATTTCTTCAGGGATAACCAGCTTGCCATCCACCAGACGACCGAGCTTACCTAGAATCTTGGTAACACGTTCACGCAATTCTGCGGACTCAACCAGATATTTGCGAATCTCTTTGTAGTTACCGAAAGAGGTACCGCAGTGCACCAGCGGGAAGAAATGCCCCGCTTCCATGCCGTGCTGCTTTCCGGAAATATAGGCCTGATGGAAATTGCGCATGAACACCGCAGCGAGCGACTCAACGTTGCCGATACCCGACCCATGGTAGTTCCAAGCCGTGCATGAAGTCTGATCCGTTTCATCCAGATAGTCTTTACCGGGTACAAAATCAAATTTGTTCATGAACCACAACAGCGACGTCGGGTAGCCAGGAATGTTGCCACACTGACCGCAAGATTTGTGATGCCACAACTGCGTTGTCGGTACTTTTTTCGTCCAACCAAACAGCGTCTGCACTTCTATCGGCTTGTGCGCATCTGTAATGCGATGGACGATAATCTGACCATCCTTTTCCAATTCCCACATGTGATCACGGATGTCATCCATCCGCTCACCCAAATCAACGGTGCGCTTGTCAACGTGCTTGCGCACCCACTCGGTCGCCGTTGCTGCCTCTGCGCCGGAAAGATTGGTTTGCTGGAAAAAAGAACCGTGCCCAGCTACGCCCTGATTTTCGTTGCCACCTACGATGTTGCTCATGGTCAACCTCCTGAAATAAATGTGCCTAAAGCCTTGTACCGAAAGCCAGACTTAATCTTCCTGCTCTTCCAGCCACTCTTCGTACTCTTCGCGTTTTTCGTCAATGAAGTCTTCAATCACGTCAAACAGATTTTCATCCATTGCTTCCAGCGAGGACAACACACCCGTCATTTCCCAGATGGTGTACATCTCAACCGACGTTTTAAGCGACACTTCCCATGCTGTATCGGTGGTCTGCAACGTCCGCACCGGTATCGCCTTACGCAAAGTTTTCAGGTCACCCTCAACCTTCTGGATGTTAGGACCCCAGTCAGGAAAGTGATCTGGCTGAATCATATCAGGCGACAATTGGTTACCTGTCGTAATCAACTTCAACATTACACGGCCGAATGGACGCAATACATCTTTGGCAGACTGCATGCCATGCTTGATTGATACTTCACGCATGATCATGACCAACCCACCCGGAGAGTTCTTGAACGGACAGCGAGCTGCGCACGTCATGCACTGAGCACACGCCCAGATTTTTTCCTGCATGGCGTCATAAATTTGTTCGACGTTTTCAGTCCAGAGCAACTGGACGATTTCACGAGGACTATAGTCATAAAACTGAGCAGACGGACACGTAGCGGTGCAGATACCGCAATTCAGGCAGCCGTTCAACTCATGATCGTAGCGAAAATCACTACGAATATCGTCATAAATTTCGCGCATTTCAGCGTAAGTTGCCATATGCACCCCTTCAATTAACCATGCTGCATCATTGATAAACTGGTAAAGAATCTACATTACACCAGACCTACAAAAGTTCTAGCGAAACTTGCTGGAACTTTAAACACTCGGTTGTAACTTTTGACAGGGGACGCGACTAAGACGTTCCACCTAATTGTCAGCCCGACAGGTCTACCAGGCTGTTTTGGCGGCCACCGGGGATTTTGTCACCGGCGGCACGGCCTGTTTTATAACATTAAGCGTAAGGCTTAAATATACAGACAGATATCCGACTCACCCGCAAACTCAAAGAACGTCGCGGCACCACCGTACTCAAGCCCATCAATGAAGTCGCTATGCTCAAAACCAAACAACTCCACCGTCATCTGGCAGGCAATAAACTTGACTTCAGCTTCTTGACACATTTCGCGCAGATCGGGAATTGTCGCAACGCCATTGTTTTTGATCGTTTGCTTCATCAAGCTGGTCGCGACAGATTCATAGCCCGGCACCAGTGACTGAATTGCGTTCGGCATGTTCCAGTTGATACCTCTGAACCATTTTGGCCCGAATGGCATCTTCATTGGCATACCCGGGTTACCAAGAGGGCTTACTTTGAGAGCAGAAAGATCTTTCCGCACCAACTGCAAGCCGTAAAACGTGAAAAAAATCTCAACCTGGTAATCCAGTGCTGCCGCAGTCGAAGCCAGAATAAACGGCGGGTAGGCCCAGTCCAACGTTCCTTTGGTAGCGATGATTGCAAGTTTTTTTTGATCCATGTTCGTCTCCTGATATTTTTACATCGAACTGTCAACTATCCAGCCTGCGTACCGATGGTTTATAGATTATTTTTTCTGCATGAAGAACGTAAATACGCCACCCGCCTCAGCGGAAGACAGCAATTCGTTACCTGTTTGTTT
>DMQT01000166.1:0-6404 GCA_003455595.1 Betaproteobacteria bacterium | reverse complement strand
GTCAACTCAGCCAACGATTTTTTACAACGCAGGATTGGCAGCGGGCAATTCAAACCTTTGGCATCGAGTTCTTTGTCAAAATTCATCTTCAATCTCCTAAATCTAAAAAAAAAATAAGGCGGTGAACCATAAACCAGTCAGACAACAATTGCAACTACAAAATCAACCCCTAGGCGACGACCGCCAGCGGCTTGCCTGATCGCATCCAACCCATGATACCACCTTGCAAATTATAAACATTCAGATAGCCCTTGGATGCAAGGAATGCACATGCTTGCGCGGAACGCCCACCGGATTGACAATAAAACACGACAGGTTTGTCCTGCGGAATATCTTGCGCCTTTATCGGCAGCAAATGCAAAGGCATATGCACTGCGTTATCAATCATGCCGCGCGACACCTCGGCGTCTGTACGCACATCAATCAGCACGAACCCACCACTGGATTTCAGTGCTTCCAAACCAGCAACATCGATTTCCTTAAAGCCGTACATAACTCACGCCCCAGCAAAGCACTTTAAAGAATGCGAATATACCAAAATACTACTGTTATGCAAACACTCTGTAACTTTTTGTTAACAATGTTGTGCGCCATGATAAAGGTTAACAACATGGCGCGCTTCAGCAAAAAACAGCCAGCGCTCTACAACCATGCCCAGCAGCGCCGTAGCGACTGCTGCGTAGATTGCGAGATTGATGTCTTTCCCCAACGTAAGCATCAGGGCGGGCACCAGAAAACCCATCAAAAACACAAATGACTTAAGCAACAGGGCATACTTGCGCGCAATTTGAAAACCAAATTCCTGGGTCAAAAAGGTGCCGTGGGTATGCCCGGTATCAAGCAGCCTGACGTTGCCCCGAGTAAAGCCGGTCGCGGTCTGGATAGTCGAGCCGGTACCCGGATTGGCAATCCAGAAGTAGTAAATCGCTTTTAGTGCGGCGGCGGCAACCAACAGCGCCAATACCAGCGCGATGTAGCCATTCAACTCGACACCCCCCTGGCTGGCGATGGCAAGCAAAATCAACGCGCCGGTAAAATGCCCCAACGCCAGATAATTGGCCGGCACCAGCGGCGAATTCCACTGACGTATGGTTTTCAGGCAACCATAGATCATGCCTGTGCTGAAAATAGTGATCCAGGCCAGCATGGCACCCAAGCCGCCCGCAACCATACGCACAACTTCCAGTTCTGGCAGATGTAACCAGGTCAGCGCCAGGTAGACCAAAGCAAACGGGAAAAACACCATCGCGAACACACCTTCACGCGACAGCCAGGAAGTACGATAACGGCTAAACGCGCGCCAGGCATTTTTTGGGTTGGCGAGGTGGAACATGGATGAGGTCAGGCCCGCGCCCACTAGCACCAAAGCCAATATACCGGCGATCAGTTTCTGCTCAACCGGCAGTGCGCCGCCTAGGCCGAATATGTCGGCTAGATATAGCAGCGCAAACAACCCAAAACCGGCGCCGGAGCTGACCGTGAAAAATATGACTGAAAATGCCGGATGCATACTGGATTCCTTATGACGAATTTTGGTTTTAGCGGCGCGCTGGATTTGTTAGCGCTTGACGATACGGTTGGCTATGCCTTTGAGCCGGTCCTTGAAACCTGGCTTGCCCATATTGTCAGTGGATATCGGGGATGCCTTGCGCACCGGCAGGTAGTGATTGGTTGGGTTATAGCCCAGTTCCGGCATCAGTTGATAGCCGCCGCGCTCACGCACCACTCTGCTCACTGCGGAGTTGGGGTCGTCGATATCGCCAAACATGCGTGCATGCGCCGGACACGTCAGCACGCAGGCGGGCTGACGCTCTTCCAGCGGAATTTTCTGATCATAAATACGATCCACGCACAAGGTACACTTTTTCATCGTACCGGACTCGCGGTCCAGTTCACGCGCACCGTACGGACACGCCCATGAGCAGTAATTACAGCCCATGCACTTGGTTTGATCGACCAGCACAATGCCATCTTCAGCACGCTTGTACGAAGCCCCCGTCGGGCATACGGTGACGCAGTCCGCATCTTCGCAGTGCATGCACGACATCGGAAAATTGATGGTTTTGTTGTTAGGATAGTCACCCACTTCATAACTGCGGATGCGGTTAAACCAGACACCCGATGGCTCTGCGCCATACGGCTGATAATCGGTAAGCGGTGCCGTGGCACCGGAGGCGTTCCATTCCTTGCACGCAATCGCACAAGCGTGACAACCGACACACACGTCGAGGTCAATAACGAGGCCTAATCTCATGCTGTTCTCTCAATAATGAGTAGCGGGTGCATCATGCGCACCCGCTACGCTGATTCGTCGAATTTATTCTTTGTCGTCGCTGCGCGCGCTGTAACGCAACACATCAGGCCGCTTGCCTGTGTCACCCGGCAATGGCTTTATGGCAGGGAATTCAGGCCAGCTGCCTTCCTCACCCGGCGCAGCTTTGTAAACCTTGACGCGCAAATCGAACCAGGCCGCTTGTCCCGTCACCGGATCCGAGTTGGTGATGCGGCGCTCGCCTTGCTTGGCCGGCAACAACTCCGAAATTAGATGATTGAGCAGAAAGCCTTTTTTCGCTTCCGACGCATCCGGCTTCAAGCCCCAAGCCCCGCCCTGTTTGCCGATGGCGTTCCAGGTCCAGATAGTGTTTTCCTGGGTGCCTTCCATGGTGCGCAACTGGCAGCGAATCTTGCCGTTGTGCGATTCAACCCATATCCAGTCGAAATCCTGTAATCCCAGCCGTCCGGCCTGGGCGCGGTTCATGTACATATAGTTCTGCGCCAGAATCTGCCGCAGCCACACATTTTGCGAATCCCATGAGTGGTACATCAACATCGGGCGCTGGGTCAGCGCGAAGAACGGATATTCATTTTCATCAATCCGCGTCTGTTCGAGCGGCTTATACCACAACGGGAGAGGGTCAAAGTACGTCGCCAGACGCTCTCGATCTACTTGATTATTCGGTTGCGGCCCATCGTACAAACCCTGTCCGGCGAGGCGGAATTTTTGCAGCGGCTCGGAATAAATCTGCATGATGATAGGCTCGGATTTTCCTATGAAACCCACGTCAGCGGCGACATCCAAGTATTCCTTGTTGGCAAAGCGATTGTATTTCTGACTATCCGGCCAATGGTGGGCAAAGAACGACTCGTTCTCGATGTACTTTTCCCACTGTTTCGGATTCGGCTCGCCCTTGAGCGACTTTTCACCATTCTTGCCACGCCATCCAGCCAGAAAACCAACGCCGGGCGAACGCTCGTAATTGACGATGAAATCCGGGTAGTCCTTGAACTTGCGCGTACCGTCGGCGTGGGTGAACGCCGGGAATTTCAGACGCGAGGCCATTTCCACCAACACCTCCTGCCATGGCCGCACGTCGCGGTCGAGTTTCAGCAACGGATAGCGAATCGCGTCGGCCGCTGCATCCGGTTCGGAGATCGGACGATCCAGCAGCGAGATGGTGTCGTGACGCTCCAGATACGTGGTATCCGGCAACACCAGATCGGCAAAGTTGACCATTTCGGAGTGGAACGCATCTACCACCACCAAGAACGGTATCTTGTGCTGACCCGGCTCTTCCGGGTCTTTTTCGCGCAACATATCCTGCACGTTTTTGGTGTTCATGGTCGAGTTCCACGCCATGTTCGACATGAACAGCATCAGCGTATCGATGGCATAGGGATCATGGTTGGTGGCGTTGGTAATCACCATGTGCATCAGGCCATGCGACGCAATCGGGATCTCCCACGAATAGGCCTTGTCGATGCGTAGCGGATTGCCGTCAGAGTCAATCACCAGGTCTTCCGGCCGCATCGGGAAACCCAGCGGCGTGCGCGACAGCGGCGTATTCGGCGCGTTGATGACGTCCTGGTTGTTTTCCGGCAACTGGTGCGGAGGCACTGGTTTAGGGTACGGCGCACGGGCGCGGAAGTTACCCGGGCCGTCAAGCGCGCCCAGCAGCATTTGAATCAAGTGCACTGCGCGGCAGGCGTGGAAGCCGTTCGAGTGTGCAGCGATGCCGCGCATGGCGTACATCGCCACCGGGCGGCCAATCACCTTGTCGTGTTTGCGACCCCAACTGTCGGTCCACTCAATATCCAACTCAACAGTTTCCTTGAACGCCACGTGCGCCATTTCCAGCGCCATGCGTTCGATGGTTTCTGCCGACACGCCACATTCTTCCGCCACGTTCTCGGGCGCGTAACGCTCATCCAGATAACGCTCGGCTGTGAGGCTCATCACCGTGCGCACCGGACGTCCATCAGGGGCAACAAAATCGCCAAACAACGCGGGCGCAATGTCCTTGCCCAGACCGTTGACGAAGGCCTCTTGCTCAATGTCCCACACCAGCGGGTTACCCGCTTCATCGCGCAGGAACAGGCCATTGCCGACTTTGTCCGGGGTATCCACCACCAGCCAGGCCGAGTTGGTGTAGCGAATCAGGAAATCCCAGTCGAACAACTCGCGTGACAGCAGCACATGCACCACTGACAAGGCGAGCAGACCATCCATGCCCGGCTTGATCGGGATCCATTCGTCGGCAATCGCCGAATAGCCGGTGCGCACCGGGTTGACCGACACGAACTTGCCGCCGTGGCGCTTGAGTTTTTCCAGGCCAATCTTGATCGGGTTGGAAGAATGGTCTTCGGCCACCCCCCACATGATGAAATATTTGGCGTAATCCCAGTCCGGCGCGCCAAATTCCCAGAACGAGAAGCCGATTGAATACAGCCCCGCCGCCGCCATGTTGACCGAACAGAAACCACCGTGAGCTGCCCAGTTAGGCGTGCCAAACTGCTGCGCCCACAGACCGGTCAAAGCCTGCATCTGGTCACGTCCGGTGAAAAACGCCAATTTTGACGGGTCGGTGGCGCGGATGTTGCCGAGGCGCTCGGTCAACATATCGAGCGCTTCATCCCACTCGATTTCAACAAACTCGCCATCACCGCGTTCTGAACCGGGCTTGCGCAGCAATGGCTTGCGCAATTTCGCCGCAGAATACTGCTTCATGATGCCGGCCGAGCCCTTGGCGCACAGTACGCCCTGGTTGGTTGGGTGGTTACGGTTTCCCTGAATAAAACGGACTTTATCCGCTTCCAGCGTCACCTTGATGCCGCAGCGGCAAGCACACATGTAGCACGTGGTAAATTTGATTTCCTGCTTGTCGTGGTTTTCTATTTTTACGATCGCGTTCATTAACTTGTTGTTTATAATTGATTAATAAATAGTAGCGTATTACTTTCTTCTAATATTCTCTCTTAAACAGAGCATGCTAGGCAAACTGCTGATTTTATAGCCCTATAAATTAATTTTTGTAAGCGCATCCCCTTGTCCCGAATCATGCGTGTCAGATTGTGGGTGCGGAAATTACATGTTAGAGTATTAGTAATCTCTATATCGCTTGCCCAGGCAGCTTTGCTTGGGTTCATTCTCGGCCATTATCAGGAGTTTTGCATTGGATAAGAGCAGCTTCAAAGAAAACACCCGTTACACTATCACTTTGCGTGCCGCCGATGGCAAACTGCATCCTGCCAACATCTACGTCTACAAGCTGTTTGAAACCAGCATGATTGCCCGCATGACGGACAGCGGCGGCTTGCTGCACAAGATCGCTTACGACAACGTCACCAAAATCGTGAAAGAGCTCGCGATAGATCGGGAAAACCAGTTTTCCATTCCGGCCGCCGTGCTGGATGAAAAAGTCTGGAAAGACCGCAGCGTGATGGAACGTTACTCCTCCTCGCCGCACATGGGCAAATAATATCCGGGCACATTCCCCGGTCTGTCAAAAAACGGAGCCTAGTGCTCCGTTTTTTTATTGCACCACCGATATCAGCTGGCGTTTGACCGCCCGCAGTACGCGCCACACCGCCAGTCGCACGGCGGGCAAGTCAATATGATTTTTAGCCGAGCCATAACAACCCGCCTCCAGCCCGGATAGCGCGCGGTCTAACACCGCGTTCTGGCCATAACGCGTCGCGAACACGGCCAGCCAGCGCTGTAAGCTGACGCAGCCAAACGCGCTATCACCCCAGTCAAACGCCAGTACCGCCTGCTTGAGCTGTTGCCAGTCGCTTGCGCTCATTACCTGACGCAGCGATGCACGGCGTATTAGCCAGCGCCGGGCAGCTTTTCCGAACCAATACATTCCCAATACCAGCATCAGCCCGACAACACTGAATATGCCGATCCGACGCAAACTTGCCCAAAGCGGATTCACCACCGTCACGCGCTGCGCCGCCAGCACCTGCGTTTGCAGCCCGCGGCTGGGATCGTAATAAGCCAGCACCCGTTCCGGCAAGGTCAATTGACCCGTGCGCAGCGGCACAAACGACGTACTCACCTGCCAGGTTTGTTCGAGCTGCTTGCCGGTATCAGCCAGCAAGCTGATCTGCGCAGGATAAAAATG
>DMQT01000212.1:2779-2959 GCA_003455595.1 Betaproteobacteria bacterium | reverse complement strand
CCTGTCCGCCACGTTCACCGGCAGATGACGGTCGCGCGCAGCCTGGGATACCGTACGGTCGAGGTCGTCGTCCCCGCTGGCGCAAATTACCAGTGCAACATCGTCGAGCAGCGCTGGCTCGAATCTGGTCTTGCGATGGGCAAGCCGTTCCTGGTCCTTGAGTTCGGCAAAGGCGGGCAC
>DMQT01000212.1:0-2700 GCA_003455595.1 Betaproteobacteria bacterium | reverse complement strand
AGTTCCGGCGCCGCGACAGTTACCTGCGCACCGCACTGAAGCAGCAGCGTCGTCTTGCGTGCGGCGGTTTCGCCACCGCCCACCACAAGGCAGTGCTGGCCGCGAATATCCATAAATACAGGAAGAAAATTCATGATTCGGTCTGGGCCGGGTTATTCAGTCCCGGCAAGAATGCCAGGGCGGAAAATGATTTTGTCGGACTTGGAAAAAGCCGAGGTGCAGGAGTCAATGGTGGTTTCCAGCTCTTCGCACCAGGACGGGTGGCTGTAACTCATGTCCTTGAAGAACCATAGCCCGAGCCTGGATTGCAGCGCGGCGGACAGCATGTGGATCTGCTCGCCAGCCTCCGGGCCCACGATGCAGCCGCCCAGCAACTGGCCGGTTTCCGCATCGTGCACCACCTCGGTGAAACCTTCGAAGTCATGACAGGCGCGCGCCTTGCCGGAACCACCCAGGCTGGAGCGCGCCACTTCCTCCGCGAAACCGGCATCCTCGGCCTGATCTTCGGACAGTCCGACGCTGGCCATTTCCAGTGCCGAGTGGATCACGAACGGCACCTTGAAATAATTGGCATGCAATTCGTTGCCCCGGATGGCATTGGTCGCTGCCACCTTGCCATCGTACAGGGCGGCGTTGGCGGTCATCGGGCTGGACATGGGGCTGTGTTTGACATCGCCTACCGCATAGATGCCCGCCACACTGGTTTCCAGGTATTCGGAAGTGACAATGAAACCTTCGGCGTTAACGGCCACGCCAATCTCTTCCAGGCCCAAGCCCTGGATTTGGGGCTGTCGACCCACGGCTACCAGCACGTAGTCATAGCGGGCACGTTCACAGTTGCTGAACTCGACATCGACGCCGTTTTCTTCCACCTTGGTGGAAATAATGTTGAGATTGTTGCACACCTCGATGCCCAGACGGCTCAGCTTTCTTTCCAATGCGCTGCAGGCCCGATCAGGCATGCGCGATCGATAGAGCAGGCGATCGCCCTGCTCCACGATGCGCACTTTGGCGCCGAACTGATGCAGCAGAAAACCGAATTCCACGCCGATGGCCCCGCCACCCACGCACAGCACCGAGCGCGGCAGATAATCCAGCTTGAACAGAAAATCCCTGGAATTCGCCACGACACGGCCATCGGTAGGACAGGTTGGCAGTTCTCTGGGAGTGGAGCCCGTGGCAATGATGATGCGCGGTGCCTGCAGTTCAAGCGTAGCCACAGTGGTCTCCGCCAGCGGCTCCGTCAGGCTGATGCGCACCCGCTGACGGTCGACGAAGCGGGCTTCGCCACGAAAAATACGTACGCCCAGACGCTTGAGCCAGATCGGAAAGCTGTCGCGAATACCCTTAACAACGGCATCCTTCTGCACCATCGCGGCCTTGAAATCACCGCTGACGTGGCCCACCAGTCCGCGTCCCTCCAGTTCGTTCACGCTGGCGATGAGGCTGGCCATATGCAGCAAGGTTTTTTTCGGGATGCATCCCTGGTTGAGACAGGTACCCCCGGGCAGATCGCGTTCAATCAAGGCAACCTTTGCGCCCAGATGCGCGGCGTTGATGGCGGCCTTATAACCGCCCGGCCCGCTGCCGATGACGATGAGGTCGAATTGCATCGCTTGGGTATCCATGGGTCAGGCGCAGCCGCCGCCGCTGCCACAACTCCCGCCCCCGCAGCCGCCACCACCGCAGGCGGCATATGACGCGTTGGGGTTGCGGAATACAAATCCTGACTGGCCCATAGAGACTTCCGCGAAATCCAGGGTTGCGCCATTCAACAGCGCCTGGTGGCTTTCATGAATCAGCAAATCCACACCTTCAACGCTCACCAGTGCGTCATCGGCGCTGCGCTTGTCGAAGCCCATGGCGTACTCGATGGATCCATCCGCGGTGACGCGGGCAGCCAGCCGCAACGCCATGCCTTCCGTATCGCCCCGTGCGGCGGACGCCTGAATTTGTTGGGCAGCAAGGGGGGTCACGGTAATCATGCGAGAACTCCTGTTCAGGACTGGTTAAAGTTGATTCGGCTAATCAAGCCACGGCCTGCTTTGCAGCCATTCTGGAGGACGCATGCTGGGCTACCAGGGCGAGAAAGTGTTGCACCCAGTTGAAATTCCGGGTGGAGCGCAAATGGGTATAGGACGCGAGCAGGTTGCGGTAAACGATGCCGTCGTGGCGGCCATCGAGTCCATGGCCGCGCACCATTTCGTAAGCAAACTGCACATTCGGCGCCAGATTTTCCAGGCTGGAGTAGTGGAATTCGTGCGCACAAATTTCCTGCGCCGGCGCTGCGCCGGCGGGCCAGGGAGACAACCCGGTTTCCCGCAGACGCACGTAACCGCGTCCCACGGGTTTGTCGTGCATCACTACGTCGCCCGGTATCACGCCCACCATCTGGTGAGCGCGCCCCGTCCAGCGCATGCTGCGGGACAAGTACATGAGACCGCCGCATTCCGCGTAAACCGGCAGTCCGTCTTCTACTGCCTGGTGGATATCACGGCGCAGCGAGGCATTGGCTTCCAGTTCCTGCAGGAACAATTCCGGGAAACCGCCGCCGATGACGAGGCCGTCCAGCGCCGGCAAATGCGTGTCATCCAGGGCATTGATCGGGACGATTTCCGCGCCGCCCGCAGCCAGGGCTTCCAGATCGTCGGCATAATAAAAACCGAACGCCTGGTCGCGCACCAGACCGATGCGAAAGCG
>DMQT01000298.1:3700-5159 GCA_003455595.1 Betaproteobacteria bacterium | reverse complement strand
TGACGGATTGCACGCCAAAGCCAGCCGCCAGGTAAAATGAAACCGGCCAGCGACGCCAACTAAAGTGCAACCATTGTGTCACCGCGGCCGCGCCAGTTGCGGCTATGGCATTGGCCGGGTGGGATCCGCCCCCCGCAGTGACAACTGTCATCATCCCGACAGCAGTGTCCAGGTTTCGCCTCATGCCTCAGCCCACCTGAAACCCATCTGACGCCCTGCATTCAAGCCTTTGCTAGCCTGGCCGGGAACGTCTCTACTGGCACACATCGTGCTGTGATTCGGTAAACAACCCATTACTCGACATGACCCGATCCGAACTCATTGCCCACTTGACCAGCCGCTACCCCCAACTGAACCGGAAAGATACCGAGCTGATCGTAGCGGAGATACTCGACGCCATTCAGACGACGCTAGCGCAAGGTGGCCATGTGGAAATTCGCGGTTTCGGCAGCTTTGGTCTGATCTACCGTTCTCCCCGCATCGGGCGCAACCCAAAAACAGGGGAATCGGTATCGGTACCCGAAAAGTGGGTGCCCCACTTCAAGGCCAGCAAGCCACTTCTGGAACGCGTTAATCGCTTACACCAGAAACCATGTTGAAAATTTCTTCAGGGAAAAATTGCGGTCTTTTCTAAATTCGGGATAAAACGCCGGTCAAAACCGGACGCTGTCAGGGGTCAAATTCGCACGCTGATTGACAATATTGGCACGCCGTCCATCGACTAAGCGCCACGGGTATGAGTTTCCCTCACCGAGGTGAATTTAAGCATGTGCTTCCGCGACTTCCATCACTTTTTGAATGGGCGCGACAGTCACATAACACCACCGTATAAACAGGGGCATTCCAATGGGATTGCCACATAAAAATTATAGTTATATTGGAAATGTAATGACCAGGCGGTATACCAACGATTCCACGAACGCGGCAATGAGCGCATCCAACAGCCGTGAAATGAATGAAACATTCAATATATTTTTAGGTATTTCAGAATCAGAAAAAGCATTGCTTGTCCAACATCATCTCATCCTGACACAAGGCGCTGAACGCTTTATTGAGGCGTTCTATGCCTACCTCCTCGCCTTCCCCATCACCGCAAACGTCCTCCACCACTATCAGGCAGCCGGTGGGGAACTCTCTAAATTGGCGACAACGCAATCAGCGCATTTCCAGAAGTTACTAAGCGGATGCACCGACGAGCAATCGGCGCAACAACTGATCCACATTGGAAAAATCCATTATCAGCACAAAATCGAGCCGGTATGGATTATGGGTGCTTATCAACTGTACCTGGATCATTTACGGCAGATCATTGCCACATACCCGGAAATTGCGCCGGATGGGCAATATGCGCTGGAAAGTGTGCTGATCAAACTGCTGTTCCGGGATATGGGCCTCATGCTTGAGGGCTATTGGGATTCAGCAATGTCCTTGGCGCAAATCGAAAAAAACACGGTCGTGG
>DMQT01000298.1:3166-3500 GCA_003455595.1 Betaproteobacteria bacterium | reverse complement strand
CCCTGCATGGGCTGGACCCATCCGGATGATCGCGAAACGGTGAGACTTGGATGGCTGGAAGCGTTGCGCGGCAACAAGGTGGAAGTGGAAAGCCGCGTTCAGGCGCCCGGGGAACAAACGCGCTGGTTTCGCAGAGTGTTTCATCCGTTTCTGGACAGCGCAGGCAATGTGGTGCGGATAGACGGCCTGATGGACGACACCACGGAATCCAAGGAAATCATTGAGCGCCTGCAATTCCTGGCAACCACCGATAGCTTGACTGCGCTGCCCAACCGCTCACTGCTGTATGACCGGCTTAACCAGGCTATTGCCGTGGCAAAACGCGAGCAGAATA
>DMQT01000298.1:0-2949 GCA_003455595.1 Betaproteobacteria bacterium | reverse complement strand
CCTTTCTGGTTCCAGAAAAATGAGTTGTATCTGGGGGTGGGAATCGGCATATCCGTCTTCCCGGATCATGGAGAGGATGCCGATGTGCTGATGAGCCGTGCGGATGTGGCCATGTATGCTGCCAAGCACACGGATGCGGGTTTTTTGTTTTATGACCCCAAAACCGATCCCCACACCCAGCAGCGCTTGCAGCTTTCATCCGACTTGCGGCATGCGCTGGAAAGAAACGAATTCGTCCTCCATTATCAGCCCCAAATCAACATCGAGAGCAACTGCATTATCGGCGTGGAGGCGTTGATTCGCTGGAACCACCCAGAACACGGGATGATTTTTCCGGATCAATTCATCCCGTTTGCCGAGAACACCGGGTTGATCAACCCAATCACCGACTGGGTCATCCGCACGGCGATTATGCAGTGCAAAACCTGGCAGATGGCGGGGACGGAATTGCGCATTGCGATAAACGTGACAGCGCACTCATTTCAGGATCCGCTATTTGTGGACAAGCTGGCAACCCTGCTATGCGGCGAGGGAACCTGCCTTGCTCCAGAGCGAATTGAGATCGAGATTACGGAAAATATCCTGATGGCGGAAATCGAGCATGGTGCCAAGGTAATCGGACGTCTGCGCGATCTGGGTGTTAGCGTGGCGATTGATGATTTCGGGACTGGATACTCTTCATTGGCGTACCTGAAGAAATTGCCGATCCATTCAGTCAAGATAGACAAATCCTTTGTTCTGAACATGGCGGAAGACGACAATGATGCGGTGATTGTCCGCGCCACGATTGACCTGGCGCATAATCTTGGCTATCTGGTAGTTGCGGAGGGTGTTGAGAACCGCGATTCGCTGGATTTGCTCGCGGTACTCGGCTGCGATCTGGCGCAGGGTTATCATATCAGCCACGCACTTCCTGCAGATGCGCTGATTTTATGGATTAAAAATTCATCGTGGGTCAGTGATGAGGTAGCGGTTTGATTTTGCCCGCTGTCACCGTCCTGTTATCACTGAGCCGCGCTTAACGCCGTTCACGCGACATGATAATGGCCGTTGGCCGTCGATCACTCTCTCTATCTCAACGGCCGCTGTCAGTACCAATCAATCATTTACTTGCACTTGACGTATGACTGTTGCTGACACTAAACAGACCTATCCCCACCCTGCACACCCCCTGCCCCAATAAAAAAGCAGGGCGAACCCGGCTTTTTTGTTCTGCGATGAATCCAGCCGATCAGGCTTTTTTCTTGGCGGCGATCATGTCTTCGATCATCGGTCCGAGAATCAGCTCCATCGAGTAACCCATCTTGCCGCCGGGCACTACCAGGGTGTTGGCGCGGGACATGAAGGAATTCTGGATCATGTTGATGAGGTAGGGAAAATCCACGCCTTTGGGGTCGCTGAAACGAATGATGACCAGGCTCTCGTCCGGCGTCGGAATATCGCGCGCAATGAACGGGTTGGAGGTATCGACCGTCGGCACGCGCTGGAAATTGACATGGGTATGCGAAAACTGCGGGGTGATGTAGTTCACGTAATCCGGCATGCGGCGCATGATGGTATCGACGATCACTTCAGCGGAATAGCCACGCTCGGCGGCGTCGCGGTGGATTTTCTGGATCCACTCGAGGTTGACCACCGGCACCACGCCGACGCCCAGATCGACGTGCTTGGCGAGGTTAACCTTGCCATGCGACACCAGACCGTGCAGGCCTTCGTAGAACAGCAGGTCAGTGCCTTCCGGCACGTCTTCCCACGGGGTGAATTCGCCCGCAGCCAGTTTGGTATTCAGGCGCTTGTTGTGAAACGCGGCTTCTTCATCACTATGAATGTAGAAGCGCTTTTTGCCCTTGCCGTTTTTGCCGTAGCTTTTGAACAGGTCTTCGATTTTGTCGAAGTGGTTGGCTTCCGGCCCGAAATGACTGAAGTGGTTGTTGCCGACCGCTTCGGCTTCTTTCATGGCGACTTTGAATTCATTGCGCGACAGGCTGTGGAAGCTGTCGCCTTCAATCACTGCAGCGCTGATGTTTTCGCGGCGGAAAATGTGTTCAAACGCGCGTTTGACAGTGGTGGTACCCGCGCCGGAAGAACCGGTGACGGCGATAACGGGGTGTTTCTTGGACATGATGCGCTCCAGTGAAGGATGATAAAAAGCCGAATAGGGTCGCGGCAGTATAAATTCAAGCGCCCCGCGTGTCCACGCGCGACGCGAGTGGCAAGGTATAATCCCGTTTTTGTCTGCTGCACGAAGCCCCTCATGGACGCCCAATATCACCCCCAATCTATCGAAGCAGAAGCCCAGCGCCAGTGGACTGAATCCGCCGCCTTCCACGCCACGGAAGCCTCGGACAAGCCAAAATACTATTGCCTGTCGATGTTCCCCTACCCGTCCGGCAAGCTGCATATGGGCCACGTGCGCAATTACACCATCGGCGACGTGCTGGCGCGCTTTCACCGCATGCAGGGCTACAACGTGATGCAGCCGATGGGCTGGGACGCATTTGGCCTGCCCGCTGAAAACGCTGCGCTGAAAAACGGTGTGCCGCCTGCGGCGTGGACCTACGCCAACATCGACCACATGCGCACGCAGTTGCAGGCGCTCGGGCTGGCGATCGATTGGGAACGTGAAATTGCTACCTGCAAACCCGATTACTACCGCTGGGAACAATGGCTGTTTACCAAGCTGTTTGAAAAAGGTGTGATCTACAAAAAAACTGCATCGGTCAACTGGGACCCGGTGGACAACACCGTGCTCGCCAACGAACAGGTCATTGACGGGCGCGGCTGGCGCAGTGGCGCGCTGGTGGAAAAGCGTGATATTCCGATGTACTTCATGCGCATCACCCAGTACGCCGACGAGTTGTTGAGCGGCCTCGACCACCTGCCGCAGTGGCCGGAACAGGTCAAAACCATGCAGCGCAACTGGATCAGCAAGAGCGTCGGCGTGCGCTT
>DMQT01000309.1 GCA_003455595.1 Betaproteobacteria bacterium | reverse complement strand
GTGTATAAGAGACAGGCTATTTCCAGCCCAGCTACAGCGCACGCAAGCTCGGGATGCAGTCCACCGGCAACGCCGGCGGCAACCATAACCTGATCCTGTCCAGCACCGGCGTAGACTTTGCCGCCCTGCTCAAAAAAATGGATACCGGCCTGCTGGTCACCGAATTGCTGGGGCATGGCATCAACACTGTCACCGGCGATTACTCGCGTGGCGCGGCGGGTTTCTGGGTGGCGGGCGGCGTGCTTCAGTACGCGGTGGAAGAAATCACCATCGCCGGTAATCTGCTGGACATGTTCAAACAAATCATCGCCATCGGCACCGACGTCGAAGCGCGCGGTTCCAAGCAGACCGGCTCGATTCTGATCGAACGCATGACTGTCGCCGGGGATTGAGTTGACGTTGCATCGGGCGCGCGTCGCCGTTGTCTGGCTATGCCTGCTGGCGCTGGCAGCGTGCAGCCACACGCCGCCGCCATTGCCGCGTCTGGCGCAGGACGACGTGGTGCTGGCGTTTGGCGATAGTCTGACTTACGGCACCGGGGTTGACGAGGCGCAGAGCTATCCGTCGGTATTGAGCCAGCTGATTCAGCGCCAGGTGGTGCGTGCCGGCGTGCCGGGCGAGCAGACTGCCGACGGCATGGCGCGGCTGCCCGATGAACTCGACAAAACCCATCCAAAATTGCTGATGCTGTGCCTGGGCGGCAACGACCTGATTCACAAAGTCGCGCCCGAAACCATCGCGGCCAATCTGCGCCAGATGGTGCAAATGGCGCGCCAGCGCGGTATCGACGTGGTGTTGATTGGCGTGCCGGAGCCGAAACTGTTCGGTGGGGTGCCGGCATTTTATGCTGACCTCGCGAAGCAGGACGCTATCCCGTTCGAGGGTGCGGTGTTCAAGAAAATCCTGTTTGATAACAGCAAAAAATCCGATCCGATACACCCCAACGCGGCAGGTTATCGCATCGTCGCGGAACAGATTGCGGCCTTGCTGCATGCGGCGGGGGCGGTTTGAAGGGGGATGCATGCAGGCATTGCTAGGCTTGGCGCGCGCCATCGACGCGCTGAATGAACGCGTCGGGCGCCTGGCGATGTGGCTGGTGCTCATCACCACGCTGATTTCGGCGGCCAATGCCTTGGTACGTTACGGCCTGGGCGAGAGTTCGAACGCCTGGCTGGAAATCCAGTGGTATCTGTTCGGCGCGCTGTTCCTGCTGGCGGCGGGCTACACCCTCAAACACAACGGCCATGTGCGTATCGATCTGCTGTATGGGCGCTGGTCGGCGCGCGGCCGTGCCTGGGTCGATCTGCTGGGCGGCGTGTTTTTCCTGCTGCCATTCTGCGGGCTGATTATCTGGAACGCCTGGCCGATGTTCATGGTTTCCTGGACGGGCAATGAAATGTCGCCCGATGCCGGCGGGCTGCTGCGCTGGCCGGTGAAGTTGCTGATTCCTGTCGGTTTCTCTTTGCTGGCGCTGCAGGGCGTGGCCGAGATCATCAAGCGCATCGGTGTGCTGACAGGCGCCCTGGGGCTGGAAAACGAACAGCCAATGGAAGAAGTCTGATGCTCGAATTCATGCCGCCATTGATGTTCGCCGGGCTGGTGATCTTCCTGCTGCTGGGTTATCCGGTGGCGTTTTCGCTCGCGGCCAACGGCCTGCTGTTCGGCCTGATTGGCATTTCGCAGGGCTTTTTCGATGTGGCGCTGATGCAGGCCTTGCCCGAGCGCATCCTGGGCATCGTCGCCAACCAGACCTTGCTGGCGATTCCGTTTTTCACTTTCATGGGGCTGATACTCGAACGCAGCGGCATGGCCGAGGATTTGCTTGAAACCATCGGCCAGCTGTTTGGCGGCATCCGTGGCGGGCTGGCTTACGCGGTGATTTTCGTCGGCGCGCTGCTGGCGGCGACCACCGGCGTGGTGGCCGCGTCGGTCATCGCCATGGGGCTGATTTCGCTGCCCATCATGATGCGCTACGGCTACGACAGCCGTCTCGCCACCGGGGTGATTGCCGCCTCCGGCACGCTGGCGCAGATCATCCCGCCCAGCCTGGTGCTGATCGTGCTGGCCGACCAGCTCGGCGTGTCGGTGGGCGATCTGTACAAGGGCGCGCTGATTCCCAGCCTGACGCTGACGGGACTATATGTGCTGTTCGTGCTGATGATTACCCTGGTCAAACCCGCTGCCGCACCGGCGCTGCCGCTGGCAGCGCGCACCCTGCACGGACGCGCGCTGCTGGTGAAAGTCGGGGTGTCGATCCTGCCGCCGCTGCTGCTGATTTTTCTGGTGCTGGGCACCATTTTTCTGGGCTGGGCGACGCCCACCGAAGGCGGTGCCATGGGCGCCACCGGTGCGCTGATGCTGGCGCTGCTCAAGCGCCGCCTGAGTTGGGATTTGCTCAAGCAGGCGATGGATTCGACCACACGCCTGTCCAGCTTCGTCATCTTCATCCTGATTGGTTCGACGGTGTTCAGCCTGGTGTTTCGCGGCATGAACGGCGACCTGTGGGTGGAACACCTGCTGACCGCGTTGCCGGGTGGTGCGCTGGGCTTTCTCATCGTCGTCAACCTGCTGATTTTCGTGCTCGCGTTCTTTCTGGATTTTTTCGAAATTGCTTTCATCATCGTGCCGCTGCTGGCACCCGTCGCGCAAAAACTCGGCATCGACCTGGTATGGCTGGGCGTGCTGATCGGCATCAACATGCAAACCTCGTTCATGCACCCGCCGTTCGGTTTTGCCTTGTTCTACCTGCGCAGCGTCGCGCCCAAAACGATTAAAACCAGCGACATCTATCGCGGCGCGATTCCGTTTGTGATTATCCAGCTGGTGATGGTGGCGCTGGTGATTGCCTTCCCGCGTATCACCGGCTATCAGCATGAAGCCCTGTCAAAAGGGGTGATCGAAGTGCCGCTGGAGTCGGACGGCTACGGGGATTATTACCTGCCGAAAGAGTGGCGCTGAGACGCCGCTAGGCCAGCGTAACCAGCGCATACACGCCCAGCGCGACCACCGTTAAAACAAGCAGTGCGCGCCACGCCGGCACCATGCGCCCGGCGCTTTCACCCGTCAGGCTGGTCTTGACGCCGGTGAACATGGCCTTGAGCATGTCGTCACGGCGCATGACGAGGTGGGTCAGTACCGCTGCAACGTGCAGGCCCACGAGGATCAGCAGCAGGTCAAAATTGTAAGCGTGCAGCGTGGTGATGAAGCTGCTGGTGTCGTGGCTGAGCAAGTGTGCCAGTGGCGCTTCATAATCGCTGTCGTCGCTGCCGAGCAGACCAGTCACCACCTGTATCAGCAATACAGCCAGCAGCGCCATAATCATCCAGCCGCCCAGCGGGTTGTGGCCCAGATAGGCCTTGGGCTGGCGCTTGAACACGCTGCGCAGGTAGACGAAGCTGGCGCCCGGGCCACGCACGAAGCTGACGAAGCGAGCGGTGTCACTGCCGATAAAGCCCCAGCCGATGCGAAACAGCAGCAGCGTCAGGATGGCGTAGCCGGACCAGCTGTGCCAGACCATATGGTCGTCGCCCGCGTCGCCGCTCCACCAGGAAAATCCCACCAGTCCCAACAGCAGCCAGTGAAACAGCCGCACCGGCATATCCCATACCTTGACCTGGTGCGCGGTCGCGGCAGGCTTCATAGCACGGCAGGGCCACGGAAGGCTTTATGACACGCAGCGCAGCTCTCCGACACGGCCTCGTAGGCGGGGCGGATGGCATCCAGATTACCGGTTTTGGCGACGGCGGCGAGTTGTGCCACGGCGTCGATATATTTGGTCTGCGCCTGTTTGAATTGGGCGGGCTGCTGCCACACCGCCGGTTTGGCGCGGCTCGGCGCGTAGGTGCTGCCGGGCGTGAAATACACCCACGGCTGGGTGCTGAGCGTTTGCAGCTTGGCGGCATCGGCAAGGAAGGTTTCCTGAACGTAAGGCTTTTTGCCGCGCGCCATGATGCCCATCGGCTCGAAGGTACGCAGGGTTTCCTGCAACAGCGCGCGGCGATGGGTCACCGGCTGGCCGGGATGGGTGTCTTCTTTCGGACCGCAGCCAGCCAGCATCAGGCTGGCACCAATCAACAACGGGGCGGCGCGTAGGTAAGGTTTGAAGGTGGTCATCATCGTATCCAGGATTAAAGGGACAAACAGCACAGGTGCATGGAGCGTGTAAACAGGGCGATAGTTCCTCATTCCACGTCAATCGGCAAGCTGATATCGAGTGTGGATGCAATCGGCTTCCCGGCTTCGATGGCCGGAAAAAAGCGCCAGGTCTTGAGGGTATTCAAAATCAGCTGGTTGATGCGCGGGTCGGGCGCGGGCTGGGTCAGCTCCACACGCGCATTGCCATCGGCCTGGATGTGAAATCGCGCCAGCACCGTGACATGAACAGGACTGTCGCGCAGCGATTCGGGCAACACCGGCTTGGGCTGATACAACGCCCGTGCCCCCATCTGCGCGGTGCCGGCCGGACCCTTGGCGGCGGGTGCGGGCGGTGGGGTCGGCGGCGCGGGGTCGGCTTTGGCGGGCGGCGGATCGGCCGCAGGCGGGCTGGGCAGGGCGACTTTGGGCAGCGGTGGGGTCGGTTGCGTAACCGGTTTGACCGGCGGCGTAACACTGCGCGGCGTGGCTGTGTGCACCGGCTGCGGCGGCGTCACCACCTGCGGTTTGGGCGGCGCGGGCGGGGGCGGCAGTTCGATCAGTTGCGCATCGAGCGGGGCAGGCGGCGGCGCGACGGGGTGGGGTGCCGCGAGCAGAAAACCGACGCCCCACAGCAGCGCCAGCCACAGCAGCAGCGCCAGCGGCCATGGCCACCACGGTGTTGTTGGCCGCAGCTGGGGCGTTGCTGACGGCGCCGGTGTTTTTTGATGCATGAGCGGCAGGCTACTCATGTGCCACAGCAATCAGAAAATGCTGCCCACCGGCGGCACGCGCCTGCAACATGGCCTGCACTACCACGCCCTGACGCGCATTGTTATCGGCCGAGACGACGATGTTCTCTTCGCTGCTGTGCAACAACGGGCGCAAAGTGGCCGCCAGCGTGTCCAGCGTGACGGGGCTGCGGTTGACGTAAATATGGCTGTCGGCGTCGATCGACAGCGTCACCGGCGTGTCGCTGGTCAGGCGCGCTGCCTGGCCTTGCGGCAGGTTGACCTTGAGCGCGTTGAGGCTCTGCATCGACAGCGATGCCAGCATGAAGGTCGCCAGCAGGAAAAACATCACGTCGATCATCGGGATGATTTCGATCCGGCCTTTGCGCTGTACACGCGGCTTACGCAGCTTCATGGCCATTCTCCTGCTGGTCGAGCCGGATATGGTCGATCAGGCGCGTGCCGAGGCGTTCCATTTCGTCCATGGTCTGTGCTTGCAGGCGCGAAAAATAATTGAATCCGAACAGCGAAATCAGCGCGATCAGCAGGCCCAGCGCGGTGGCGATGAGCGCCTGCGCCACGCCGCCGGTGACGCCAATCGGGTTCACCAGACCCTTGCCGCCGATCAGCTGAAACGCGTGCATCATGCCGCCGATGGTGCCCATCAAGCCGAGCAATGGCGCGGCGGTGACAATGGTTTCCAGCACCCACAAACGGCGCGACAGGCTGGTTTCGATCTGCTGCGCCTCGTCGGCGGCGCGCGATTCGGTCCACCACGCCGGACGGCTGCGGTTGCCCAGTACCACGCTGAAAAAGCGGTGGAAATAGCTGCGCGGATTGAGCCTGGTGAGTTGCTGTTCCAGGCTTTCCCAGGCGAAACCATAGGTTTCCACCAGCGTGAGCAACTCGNNAGTTTGAGGGCGATCCAGCTTTCGTGTAAATCTTGCATGGGGTGTCTCCTTTAGAACAGTTTATCGAGGCTGACATACACGGCACGGCGCGGCCCGTATTGCGCTGCGCCGACGCCAATGCCGCTGCCATCGCGGATTTCATAACTTGAGTCGAACAGGTTGAGCAGGCTGACGCGGCCTTCGAACTTGCCCAGTTGCGCGACGTCGAATTTGCGTGACGCGCCGACATTGACCTGGGTATAGCCGGGCAGATGCCCGGTGTTGGCAAAGCCGCTGCGCAGGCCGCTGCCATAAATCGCATCGGCGCTCCAGGTGGTGCCGCGCCAGCGATACGCGCCACCGAGCGAGGCAGTGATGCGCTGGTCGTGGTCGAGGTGTACCCAGTTGTTGGCGATATAAGCCAGCTCGGCCGCGTCGAAATTGTACTGAGCCGAGTTGATGCCCGTGCCCAGTGCGGTGGAGTGCGCGAGATTGAGATACGCNNGGTGTACCCAGTTGTTGGAGATATAAGCCAGCTCGGCCACGTCGAAATTGTATTGCGCCGAGGTGATGTTTTTGCCCAGCGCGGTGGATCGGGCGAGGTTGAAGTACGCCGAGAAATCATCCTTGCGGTAATTCACGGTCAGCTCGGTGCCATAAATCTTGCCCTCGCGGTAGTTGAACGGCGTGTACAGCAAGGCCGAGCCGAACTGGCCTTCGTCGAGCAGGTTTTTGATTTGCTTGTAATAGCCGTCCAGCCCCAGCGTGAGATGCGGGGTGAGTTGATGGCTGATGCCGAGGTCATAGTAGTCGGACGATTCGGATTGCACGGCGTCGTTCTGCGTGCCGGGTGGCGCGCTGGTAGTGCCCTGTGAAAACGCAATGGTCTGGCCGCTGATCAGTTCGTTGGGCGGCGGCGTGAAGTAGCGTGCGTAACCGGCGTGCAGCGTGGTTTGCGGCGTGAGTTGGTACACCGCACCGAGGCGCGGGCTCCACTGATGGCCGGTGACATAGGCGTTGACTTCATCAAAACGCACGCCGTAATTCACCGTCAGTTTTTGCGTGGCCTTCCATTCGTCCTGCGCATACACGCCATACAGATTGGCGGTTTTGCTGTTGTTGTCGACGAAGCCTGTGGGCGTGCTGCTGGTCTGGTTACCGGCATTGTCGGCGCTGAAGGTGAGCACATCGCTGTTGTTGTCGAGATGTTCCTGGCTGGTGAACACCCCGGCGCGCAGTGTGTGTTGCGGATTGAGCTGGTAACTCGCATCGG
>DMQT01000080.1:8743-8878 GCA_003455595.1 Betaproteobacteria bacterium | reverse complement strand
GTACTCGGGCACATTCTGCAAAATGCCCTGGAAGCGACGCCTTATACCGGTCATATAGAGGTACGCCTGAGCCACGACGCGGAGCATGCCCTGATCCGCATCGAGGATAACGGCTGCGGCATGGACGACAACTTC
>DMQT01000080.1:5491-8560 GCA_003455595.1 Betaproteobacteria bacterium | reverse complement strand
GGGGGGCGGTGGGGCCCCCCCCCCCCCCCCCCCGCGGCCCCCCCCCCCCACCAAAGTTCATCTGGAGAAGCCACTTGAGTGAGCACAAACCAATCCTGCTGGTCGTTGAAGACGACCCCGGCCTACAGAAACAAATACGCTGGAGCCTGGAAAATTACGACGTGCAACTGGCAGCAGATCGTGAATCTGCGCTCAACCAGATTCGCCGCTTCGAGCCTGCAGTGGTGTTACTCGACCTGGGCTTGCCACCGTTCCCCGACAGCGCCGAAGAAGGCCTGGCGACCTTGCAGCAGATTGTCATGCTGGCACCCGCCACCAAAATCATTGTGGTGACAGGAAACCAGGATCGCGCCAACGCCGTTAAAGCCATTAACCAGGGCGCATACGATTTCTATCAGAAACCGTTCGACCCGCAAATCCTTGGCATGATTATCGCGCGCGCATTTCGAGTACATGCGCTGGAACAGGAAAACCGCGCCCTACAGCAACGCCAGCCAGACGAAGCCATGCAAGGCATCGTCACCAGCGCGGCGGAAATGCTAAAGGTCTGCCGTACCGTGGAAAAAGTCGCCCCGTCCAATGCTACCGTCCTGCTACTGGGCGAATCCGGCACCGGCAAAGAGCTGCTGGCGCGTGCAGTTCACCAACTTTCCACCCGCGCCAACGAGCGTTTCGTCGCAATCAACTGCGCGGCGATTCCCGACGCGCTATTGGAATCCGAGCTGTTCGGCTATGAAAAAGGCGCGTTTACCGGCGCCTCCAAACAGACTGTCGGCAAAATCGAATACGCCAGCAAAGGCACGCTGTTTCTGGATGAAATCGGCGATCTGCCGCTGGCATTGCAAGCCAAATTGCTGCGCTTTTTGCAGGAACGCGTCATTGAGCGACTCGGTGGACGCGGCGAAATTCCAGTCGATGTACGCGTTGTCGGTGCAACCCACCAAAACCTCGAAGCACTGATCCAGGCCGGCAGCTTCCGCCAGGATTTGTACTATCGCCTGTCCGAAATCAGCGTGATGATCCCGCCGCTACGCGCGCGTCAGGGCGACGCCGCCCTGCTCGCGCATGCCTTTCTGGAAAAATTCAGCCGGCAACAAAATCGCGCGCTGAAAGGCTTTACCCCGGATGCGATTGATGCGATTGAATCCTACCCTTGGCCGGGCAATGTGCGCGAAATGGAAAACGTCATCAAACGTGCCGTCATCATGGCCGAAAGCGGTCAAATCAGCGCGCTGGATCTCGGGCTGAAAGCCGATGCCGTCGAATCCCAACCGCTCAATCTGCGCCAGGTGCGCGACGAAGCCGAGCGCCGGGCCGTGGTGCGCGCCCTCGGCCGCACCAACGGCAACATTGTGCAGGCAGCTGAACTGCTGGGCGTTAGCCGCCCGACCCTGTATGACCTGCTTAATCGATTCGGCCTCAAATAGTCCCGTCCTCAACGGCCTAAGCAGCGTGGCAGTTGTGTATGATCCGATTGCGACACCTATTGTTATACTAGCTATTTGCAGCGTGCCACACGTACGGGCCAACGTCACAAACACTGTATATAAACCATAAAAAATAGTATTCGGGAGACCTGCAATGCCACGCCCATCACGTCTGCACCTTGCCCTGCTCACTGCCCTGTTGATAACAGCAGGCTGCGGTAACTCTGCAACAAAATACCTGTCTGAAGCGAAACAACTGGAAGCCAAAGGTGACGACAAAGGCGCGATTATCCAGTTCAAGAATGCGCTACAGAAAGACGACAAAAACGCTGAGGTGCGTTATCTGCTGGGCACGCTATATAACCGCAGCGGAGATTACGCCTCAGCGGAAAAAGAGCTGCGCCGTGCGCGTGATGCAGGCTACCCGGCAGACCAGGTGAACGTTGCGTTGGCTACCGCATTGCAAGGACAGGGCGCTTTTCAACGTGTTATTGATGAAATCACCATCCCGGAATCTGCCACGCCGGCATTGCGCGCACAACTGCTGGTGGCGCGCGGCAACGCCGAGTTGGGTCTGAACGACGCGGACAAAGCCGCTAAATTGTTTAATGAAGCACTACAGGTCGCGCCCAAGCTGGCTGCAGTACACCTTGGCCTGGCGCGCATTGCCATTACCAAAAATGCCCCAGACCAGGCGCTCAGCGAAGTCGATACAGCGCTCGCGCAAGCGCCCACTGATCGCGATGCCTGGCTGATGAAAGGCGACCTGTTGCGCCTGAAAAACCAGCCAGATGCTGCGCTCGCCGCCTATCAATCCGCGATCAAAAACGATCCACGCAACATCCCTGCACGCCTGAGCATCGCATCAATTTATTTGGCGAAAAACAAATTTGACGATGCACGCCAGCAAGTTGAGGCGGCCAGCAAGCTCGACGGCGGGAATCTGTCAGTCCGTTACATGCAAGGCCTGGTGGCATTCCGCAGCGGCAAACTGGCGGAAGCGCGCGATGCCCTGCAACAGGTGCTCAAAATCGCACCCGAGCATTTGCCCAGTTTGCTGCTGTCCGGTGCCATCAACTACGCGCAAGGATCCTACGAACAGGCGTCCAACCAGTTGGGCAAGGTGCTGGAAAAAGTCCCCAATAGCATCTATGCACGCAAACTGATGGCGGCCACGCAAGCCAAACTGGGGCAAAACGATCTGGCGTTAGCGACCTTGCAGCCACTCAAGCCGGAGCAGTCCAGCGATCCGCAAATTCTGGCGCTGGCGGGTGACATTTACCTGCGCAACAAGCAATACGTCAAGGCCAATCTGCTGCTGGAAAAGGCAGCTTCCATCGATCCAAAAAGTGCAGCCATTCGTACCGGGCTGGGGGTGAGCCGTCTGGCAAGCGGGGATTCCGAGCGCGCCCTGGCAGACCTCGAATCGGCCGCCAGTCTGGATACGGGTAACAGTGCCCATAAAGCCGATACGCTGCTAATCATTACTCTGCTGCGCGACAAGCAATTCGACCGTGCCCTGCAAGCCATTGCCGAGCTGGACAAGAAACAGCCCAATAACCCGCTCACCTACAATTTCCGTGGCGGTGCGTATGTGGGCAAAAAAGATACGGCGAACGCGCGCAAGAGCTTCGAACAAGCG
>DMQT01000080.1:0-5468 GCA_003455595.1 Betaproteobacteria bacterium | reverse complement strand
ATCAAGCCCGATTTCTTTCCGGCAGCGGCCAACTTGGCACAACTTGATTTGCAGGACAAAAAACCCGCCGCCGCGCGCACGCGTTTCGAAACCTTGCTCCAGCACGATGCCAACAACAGCCAGGCCATGCTGGCGCTGGCACAACTCTCAGCGCAGGCAGGTCAGGAAAAAGATTATCTGAGCTGGCTTGAACGCGCTGCCAAGGCCGCGCCGGACGCGGTGCAACCACGCCTGTTGCTGGCTGATTATTATCTGCGTAAAAATGACCCGGCCAAGGCGCTGGTGCTGGTGCGCGAAGCACGTATCGCCAACCCCAACAATCCAGCTGTGCTGGACATGCTGGGCAACGCACAACTGGCTGCGGGTGACAAAGACAATGCGCTTGCGAGCTTCCAGAAACTCACTGAGACGGCACCGCAGTCGGCCGCTGCCCAAGTGCGTCTAGCGACCGTGCAAACCCAGCTCAAACAAACTGACAATGCCCGCGCCTCGCTCAATCGTGCCTTGCAATTGCAGCCTGCCTTTATCGATGCAGAAGTGGCATTGATAGGCCTCGATGCCAAGAGCGGGCGTTACGCCGAGGCGCTACAGACTGCACGCAAAGTGCAGCAGCAATTGCCGCAAGCGCCGGTCGGCTGGATACTTGAAGGCGATGTATTGATGCTGCAAAAACAACCCACTTTGGCACTGGCCAAATACGAAAGCGGCTGGCGGTTACAGAACAGTGGCGCAATAGCCATCAAAATCCATCAGGCGCAGACACAGATCGGCACCGCCGCCGTAGCCGACGCGCGCTTGCTCGCCTGGCTCAATGCACATCCTGCTGATACTGAAAGTCGCCTCTATCTGGCGCAAAGCGCGATGAACCGCAACGACTACGCACTCGCCAATCAGAATTTTGCTGTGCTGGTGCAAAAATACCCCAGCAATGTACTGATCCTGAACAACTACGCTTTTAGCCTGCAAAGCGTCAAGGATCCCCGCGCACTCGATTACGCCGAACGCGCACTCAAAGCAGCCCCGGATAATCCAGCCGTGATGGATACGCTGGCGGGCATACTGATGGCACAAGGCAAGCCACAGCGCGCCGTGCAGCTGCTGCAACAGGCGCAATCGAAAGCGCCCGACAATGCCGAGATTCAGTTCCATTACGCCCAGGCGCTGGCGCAGTCCGGCGATGCCACGCGGGCGCGTGGCGAATTGCAGCGCTTATTTGACAGTGGCATCGCCTTCTCAAAAGAAACCGAAGCGCGCGCGCTATTCAAACAGTTACAGACTGCTACACATTAAGCTTGACTTAATTCACACCCGATGGAGTCATCATGCAATTGAAACCCATACATGCCACGCTGCTTCTCGCTTTGTTAGCTGTTCCTGTGCTTACCGGCTGCAACCAGGATGGAAATCTGACTGCACAAGAACGTATCCAGCGTGCCAAGGATTTCGAAAACAAGGGAGATCTCAAAGCCAGCGTCATCGAACTCAAGAACGCCTTGCAAAAATCCCCCGATGACGCACAGGCACGCTGGCTACTGGGCTTGATATACCTGAAACAAAATCAGGGCAGTGATGCCGAAACTCAACTCAGTCGCGCGGTACAACTGGGGATCAATCCTGACAGCATCCGTATCCCATTGGCACGCGCCTGGCTGATGAAAGGCGACTACGACAACGTATTGAACAAGCTCCAACCCACCGGCAAGGAAGCGCCGAATGTGCTGGCACAGATTTTTGAAATTCGCGGCAATGCCTTGTTTGCCTCAGGCAAAAAAGATGAGAGCTGTCCGCTGTTTGAACAGGCCATCAAGGCCGACGCTGGCTATGCGCCTGTATATCTAGGGCGAGCCAAGTGCGAATACACTGCTGGTCAGTCGGCACAGGCACTGGCTACGATCCAAAAAGCCACCTCACTTGATCCTGCTCTTATGGATGCCTGGTATTTACTGGGTGACGTGTACCGTGCACAAAATCTGCCACAGCAAGCTCTGGCTGCCTACAGCCAGGCACTCAAGGTCAACCCGGACGATTTCACCGCGATCGCTTTCAAGGCCATGACCTTGTTGTCGCTCAAGCAGACTGCTGCTGCCGACAAGGAAATTACCCGGCTCAAGCAAATACGCCCGCACGCCTATCTGACTCTGTATTTACAAGCCTATGTCAATTACGACCAGGGCAAGTACGACAACGCCACAGACTTGCTACAACAAATTTTGCGTGCCGACCCTAACAGCCTGCAGGCACAACTGTTATTCGGCACGGTCAATTACGCCGCCCGGCACGACGAGATTGCGTTGAGCAGTTTCCACAAGGTGCTGGCCATCGCCGACTTGCCTGAAGCACGCTTGCTGCTCGCAGCGACCCAGTTACGCATGAATGCCTATGACGATGCACTGAAAACACTCGATCCCTTGCTGGCACAGGGAAGCAATCCGAAAGCCTTTTTGCTGGCTGGTCAGATCGTGCTTAATCAGGGTGACTACGCCAAGGGGATGGCGTATCTGAATCAAGCCAGTAAGCTGGATCCAAAAGACTCAAGCATCCGCACCACACTGGCGAGCAACCAGTTGCTGACAGGCAACCAGCAGGGTATCAGCGGACTGGAATCCGCTATCACGGATAATCCACAAGAGACCCAAGCATACCTCCTGCTGGCTTCGGCCCAAGCTGCCAAGGCCGACCTCAAAGGCGCCCTGACGACTTTGCAAAAAATGGCGGTGGCGCAGCCGAAGAACCCTATGTCTTACCTGCTTATGGGTCGGGTTTACCTGCTGCAGCGTAACCCCGTTGCTGCGCGTGCTGCCTTTGAACGCAGTTTGGCGATAGACGCAAACTTCCTGGCGGGTGCAGGCGCGCTGGCAGACCTCGACATCGCTGAAAAGCTGCCCGCGCAAGCGCGTCAGCGCTTCAAGAATATTTTGGCAAAATCACCTGATAACCTAGGCGCGATGCTGGGGCAGGCACGAGTAGATTTGGCGCTTGGCGATCAAGCCAGCTATGTCGCCGACCTCAAGAGCGCCATACAGAAGCAGCCCAATGCGCTTGAGCCGGTGGTCATGTTGAGCAGCTTCTACATACGCAATGCTCATCAGCCACAACTGGCACTTGAAATCGCGCAGAAGGCAGCCCGTACCCATGCTCAAGACCCTGGGTTTCTTGACAACCTCGGACAGGCACAGCTTGCGGCAGGACGCCAAAAAGAAGCCATCGACACCTACACCAGTCTCGCCAACCTGCAACCCAGTTCGCCAGCTACCTGGTATCAGCTCGGGTGGGCACAACGTGCAGCAGGCAACATGAATGAGGCACTGCAATCCTTGCAAAAAGCGATCATGATTGCGCCCAATTATCGCGATGCGCATATCGCGCTGGCCGGTATTTACATGGCCAAAGGACAAGGTGATGCCGCACTCAAGGAAACCAGAATAATCCAATCAGCCAATCCAAAATCCCCGGTTGGCTACAATCTGGAGGCTGAATTACAGGGCAGGCTCAAGCAACCCGAGCTTGCACTACAAGCCCAGGCCAAAGCGCTGCAGATGGCACCATCCCGTGATACCGCAGCCACTTACCACCTTGCACTGATGCGGGCCGGACAAACAGCCAATGCAGAACAGGTCGCCCAAAGCTGGCTGAAAGCGCACCCTGACGATATGGCATTCCGCATGTATCTGGCCAGCACCTACCTCAGCCAGCACCAGAACAACCAAGCCATCGCTCTCTACCGGCTGGTCGTGCAAGCGGCTCCCAATAATGTGGAAGCGCTCAACAATCTGGCAGCTTTGCTACAGACGCAAAATGACCCTTCTGCATTTAACTATGCCAAGAAGGCATTTTCATTACAGCCCGACAATCCTGTTGTTGCAGACACTTATGGATGGGGGCTGGTACAGCAGGGACAGTTTGGCGCGGCACTGGCTCCGCTGACTTTAGCAGCCAATGCGCTGACGCATTCATCCTCGGTGCAATACCACTTGGCAGTGGCACTAGTCAAAACAGGCAACTCTGGCAAGGCCAGAACCATCCTGCAAAATATTGTGGCAGCCAAACAGCCCTTCGCCGAACGCAATGATGCAATGACCCTGCAAAAACAAATCACACAATAGGGAGGAATACTGACCCGCTTATGGTGGCGCAATCGCCACTGTTATCCTGAAAGCAGCAACTGGATCGACAGTTTGTTCTCAACGGCTATATTGCATTTGGGGACCATATGAAGCATTTGACTTCTTGGCATCCGCATCTGCAATCAGTGCCACCGGCGTGATAACTACCGTCAACCATACGAACAGCCAATAATCTCGGTGCAACCATTGAAGGTATCCAACCCTTTGCCACAAGCGCCTGATAAAAGATGCAATACGGACACAGCATTACTGCAGGCACATGAATCTGCACTTGGGTTTATAGTCAGAACGCTTCCATAACCTGCCGACCAGCAATAAAACAAAAAGCCCCGGAGCATCATCGCCCCGGGGCTTTTTTAAACTAGCAGCAGGCTACTAGGCAGATCAGGCTTGCTTGCGGCGACGCACGCTTGCAGCCAGCCCCATTAGACCAATGCCCATCAATGCCAAGCTAGCAGGCTCAGGTACGCTACCGAAGCTTGCATCCAATGAACCAGAAATTTGCTGGGTGCCGGAGGGCGTAAAGTTGTCGAACTGACCGGACTGGAACGACAGGTTGTAGAACGGGACAGGGCCTGTAAAGTAGTTCTGACCCAGCGCTGTCAGAATAAAGCTGGTCGTCGTACCAAAGCTGCCGCAGTTGATACCGCCGCCACTCACACAAGTTGGCAAGGTAGGATCCAGCGTACCAAAACCACTCTTTACCGCGCCGTTTGCAATCAGATAGTCAGCAGTACCGCCGCCAATCGACGCCACTGAAGTACCGCTGAAAGTGGTAGTTTGGCCGGGGTCGATCCAAGCCGCAAGACTGCCGCCCGCGTTAAATGTAAATACGCTAGTACCCGGATTCACACCCGGTGCATAAGTACCGCTACCTGTCAGTAGAGCATAAAGCCCGTAATTGGTCGTAGGTTGAACAGCGAGACCAATCTGGCTGGGCAATACCGTTGAACCATTTGTAGCCACAAACTGACCTGCATTCCATAGAATTGCGGTCGTGAACGTTCCGGAAGTACCACCAACAAACGTGACGTCTTCTACATAATTACCCGTAATTTTACCAGCGCCATTGATTACATTGGCTTGCGCGCCAGTAGGATTCGTAGCGCTATTTGTTTCAGTGACTTGAAATGGGTTAAACAGCGCTGCCGAAGCACTGCCGCTAACAACACCCAGCGTTGCAGTCATGGCAACAGCCAGCAGTGTTTTGTTCATCGTAACTTTCATTATGTTTCTCCTTGGTAGAATTGCGCTTGAATAACTTGGTAAGCCGGTTACGAACTTACCGCTTACGCACAAACATAAAGCACACACCATGCCAGATATATTAATTATATAATATTC
>DMQT01000095.1:7563-10231 GCA_003455595.1 Betaproteobacteria bacterium | reverse complement strand
GGAGCCGCGCCTCGAGCCCTGAGAACTCCAGGCTTTTCTCGATGGCTTTTCCAATCGCGCGCGCTTTGGCATCGTGACACTGCGCGGCATCGCGCTGACCCTGCGCAGCAAGCAGACGAGCCAGCGCGGCCTGCGCGTCCATCTGCAATCGCACACGGCCGATATCCTGCGCCAGCGCCGCGGCGCGGGACAATTCTGCCTGCGCCTCCCTGTAATCTTCCTCCATCAACATCGCTTCACCGCGCCAACGTCGCGCGACCGCTTCGAGTTCGCGCAGGCCGTTCGGTTCGGCGATTGCGAGCAGTTCGTCACCATACGCGCGGCAGCGGCTCGCGTCGCCCGCCGTGAGTGCGATCTCCGCCAACCCGTCAAGACACTGGACCGTCATGTAGCGCTCTGAAGTGCGGCATGTTTGTTCGAGCGTGGTCTGCAGCGCCCGCGTACTAAGCTTTTGCTCGAGCCTCGACCGCGCGACGGCAAGGTGTGTGTTGATCGCGGCGCGCCAGAACAGGATGCCGGTGTCGCGCCCGAGCGTGAGTCCGCGTTCCAGATGTTCGATCGCCAGCTCGTTCAAGCCGAGGTCGAGCAGGAGATGACCGATGCAATCGCAGGCGATGAGCTGGTAGCGCACCTGACTGAGACTCTCGAGCCAGTGCAGGGTCTTTTGCATACCGGTCCACGCCTCGCCGTAATGGCCCGTGCACGCCCGGGCATGATCGAGCCCGAGCAGTGTGGGACCAAAGTGCCACTGCAGGTCTGCGGCACGCGCGATGTCGAGCGCCGCCTCGAAGCTTGCCGTGGCGCGCGGGTAGTCGCCGAGCCCCCTGGTCCCGATGCAGGCGTGCCCGATCATCATCAGGTTCTCGGACTCGTAACTCTTGTCGCCGATGCCGCAGGCCAGCGCGAGAGAGCGGGTGTAGCACGCGATCGCCGCCGCGGGCTCCGCGTTCGCGAAGTGCGCCTCGCCGCGGCCATGATAAGCCTGCACCGCGACGAGATCGGTGAAACCCGTGCGCTCGCAGATATCGACCGCCTGTTGGTGGAATCCGATTGCCTGATCGTTCTGCCCGGTGCTCCACGCGACCGTCCCAAGGTGATAAAGGGTGTCGGCCGCATGGCGCTCATCGTTCATTGCGCGGGACTCGGCCAGCGCTTCGGTGAGGCACGCCGTCGCCTCTTCATATTGGTCTGCGCGCCGATAGGCCATGCCCAGCTGGATCAGCGCGTCACGCGTCTTTGCGCGTTCGCCGCCGGCACGCAACACATCAATGACGCGGCGCATGTCGGCGACGGCACCTTGGGTCTGTCCGGCCTGTGCGCGCGCCGCACCGCGCTGCTCGTAGATCGCAAGGCGTTGCCGCGCGTCCAGCGATTCCGGGTGCGCCTCGGACAGCGCGACCGCGCGATCCAGCCAGTGCAAGGCATCGCGCATCGCGAACAGCGTCTGCGAGTGTTTTCCGGCGAGGACCAGGTAATGGAGCGCCTTCGACCAGACGTGCGCGCGCTCGTAGTGTTCCGCCAGCTCGGCATCGCGTTCGTGTGTTGCGTCTTCACCGCGGCGTTCCAGAGCCTCCGCCACCGACTGATGCAGCAGCCTGCGCCGTGCACCGCCGATGTCACGATAGAGCACCTCGCGAAGCTTGTCGTGGCTGAAGTCGTATACGCCGCCCTCCGGCTCCTCGCGCAGCAAACGGCGCTTGACGAACGCCTCCACCGCGTCGAGCAGCGGCGCTTCGGGCTCGCGTGTCACGTCGAGAAGCGTATCGAAGTCGAAACGCCGGCCGAGGACTGCGGCGGTTTCAAGCAGCGGCCTGATCGCTTTGGGCACGTGCGCGAGTCGCACGCGCACGGCGGCACGCAACGCGTCCGGGAGCAATCCCGGTGCGCCGCTCGCGTGCGGCTCCATCTGCGTCTCGCCCTCGCTCAGGGACTGCAGGATCGACATCAGGAAGAACGGATTGCCTTCGGTTTCGCGATGCAGGCGCTCGGCCAAACCGGGTGCGCCGAGGTTCGCATCGGTGAGCGCCGCGACCAGACTCTCGGTATCGGCATAACCCAGTCGGGCGAGTGGCACACGGCGCGCATCGGTGTCGCGGCGCAAGCTCTCAACCAGCTGTGCGAACCGTTCGTCGCTGTCGACAGCCTCGTCACGATAGGCGTAGATCACGAGCACCGCGCGCTGAGCGGCGTGGCGCGCAAGGAAATGCAACACTTGTGCACTGGCATCATCGGCCCACTGGATATCGTCCACCATGAAAACAGCCGGGCGACCGCCTCGCGATGCCTCGAGGAGTTGATCCACGGCACGGGACAAGCGCGCCTGCCGCGCTTCGGGAAAATCGTTCGACAATTGCGGCAGGTCCGGAATACGCTCGCCAACCTCGGGCACCAGGGCGGCGAGCTCGGCGAGGGACACGGGCGACATGGCGCGCAACGCCGCGTCCGATACGCGGTCGAGCGCGCGTGTAACGAGGTCGATCACGGGCTGGTACGGCATGGCGCGTTCGATTTCGTAGCAGTTCGTCGCGAGCGTCGGCAAGTCTTGGGCGTGTGCATAGCGCGTGACCTCGCGCAGCAAACGGCTCTTGCCGATTCCCGGCTCGCCTTCGATCAGGACGGTGTACCCGGCGCCGGCGGTGAGCCGCGCGATGAGTCCGATGAGCAGGCC
>DMQT01000095.1:6490-7545 GCA_003455595.1 Betaproteobacteria bacterium | reverse complement strand
GGGAAGGGAATGGATCGATGCGCCAGACCCAGCGGCGCGCGTATCGGTGCCGACCGGCGTGGGATCCAGTCGCAGACGGTTCGTGGCGTGCAGCGCGCGTGCCGCGTCGAGGAAATCGCGCCGCTCCTCTTCGGGTATGGCGAGCGCCGCGGTGAGCCGTTCAGCGAGCCGACGTGATGGACGACGCTCGTCGGCCTCGATTTTTCTGATTGTGAAACCCGAGCAGCAGACCCGCTGGGCGAGCGTCTCCTGGGTGAGATCCAGCGCTTTGCGACGGCGCCGCAACCAGTAACCAAATGAATGTGTCCTGTCCTGCACGTCGTATGACCCTCCGTTGCATTGACGCGCTTAAGTCTAGCAGTTTCGTCCGCGATTTTGTCCCGCTTTTTGTCCCGCTTTGCGGGACCCCGGGCCCTCTCTCTCGGGGTGAAATAGGCATGTCGATCGGCAACACCAGACCCGGATCCGACGATGCGCAATAGGACCGCATTGCCATACCCAGACAAGTCCTAATCCACATCATTAAGGAGAACAGCCATGTCAGCAGTCATTTCCACTTCCACACCCGCCGTTGACCTTGCGGCCGTGAAGAACAAGCAGCACCTGGCCTGGTCGGCCGGCGACTACGCCGTCGTCGGCACCACGCTGCAGATCGTCGGCGAGTCTCTTTGCGAAGCGCTCGACCTGCGCGCTGGCGAGCGCGTGCTCGACGTCGCCGCCGGCAACGGCAATGCGACACTTGCCGCCGCGCGCCGTTGGTGTGATGTCGTATCGACCGATTACGTGCCGACACTGCTTGAGCGCGGCCGTGCCCGGGCCAGCGCCGAAGGCCTGCCGGTGCAGTTCGAGCAGGCGGACGCCGAGAGTCTGCCATACACCGACCACAGCTTCGATGTGGTGTTGTCCACCTTCGGCGTGATGTTTACGCCCGACCAGGAGAAGGCGGCCGCGGAAATGGCGCGCACCTGCAAACCCGGCGGCAGGATCGGCCTCGCGAACTGGACACCAACCAGTTTTATCGGCGAACTCTTCAAGTTGATCGGCAAATATTTGCC
>DMQT01000095.1:4595-6377 GCA_003455595.1 Betaproteobacteria bacterium | reverse complement strand
CGCGGCCCATTGGCTGGAGGTCTTTCGCACCTTCTACGGTCCGATGCACAAGGCGTTCGGGGCACTCGACGCCGAGAAGCAGGAAGCGCTCGCCGCCGACCTGATCGCCCTGGCCGAACGCTTCAATCGCGCGACCGATGGCACGCTGGTGGCCCCGAGCGAGTATCTAGAGGTAGTCATCCAGCGCAAGTAGTTCGCGGATACAGCCATAGACATCCCACTGCAATAAGGAGCCACAAAATGAATATTAGCGATGTCATGATTCACATCAATGAGTTTCTGAGTGAAGAAGCACGCACCTCTCTCGAAAATACACTGCGAAAGGTCGAGGGGGTCGTTTCGCCAAAGTTTAACGCTGGCAAGGAGCATCTCCTGGTGATTGCCTATGACACGGAAACAACCAGCACGGCGGTCTTGTTGGAGCAGGCCCGGGCAGCAGGCTATACCGCCCAACTGGTAGGTATGTAAACGAGGCGGCGTTCAGCTGGCTGGTTGCCGAACTGCGTACGTTAGAAAAGTGGAAATATGTTGAGCGGGAAGTTGACATCCGACTCGTGCGTGGGGAGACCTGAAACAAAGTTAGTCAGTAGTTGCGTCCGGCTGCAACAGCTACTTTATTTTTCTCATACAGCCCTGTAAAACTGAAAGGAATTCATCATGACTACTACGCTCTATCAACGTCTGGGTGGAGCTGATGGCATTGCCCGCCTCGTGGACGACGTCATTGCTGCACATCTGGATAACCCCATCGTCAAAACCCGCTTCGAGAACATCAAAGACATGGAACACGCCAAACGGATGGCACGCGAATTTTTCTGCGCGGGCTCCGGCGGTCCGGAACCCTACACGGGCAAGGACATGCTCGCCGCACATAAAGGCATGAACATCAGTGAGCAGGAGTACCTGGCGGTGATGGATGACATTGTCGGCGCAATGAACAAACATAGACTCGATGAGGGCACGAAAAATGACGTGATCGCCATTCTCTACTCGCTGAAGGGCAACATCATTCGCGTATGACAAAGGATCACTGCATTTGGGAGGGGCGCCCCGCTTTTTGGCGTGCCCCTCAATTTGAACATTGGGCGAGGAAGAGCAAGGGAGTCATGTTTTATAAAGCACTATAAAAGGAGCTATATAGTGGATGCCAACGCCGCCGACGAGATCCGGCAGCCACGCAAAGAAACCGGGGAGAACGGCCATGGGCAAGCGATACGACAGCATTCTGGGCACCATCGGCAACACGCCGGTGATTCGCATCAACAAGTTGGGCCCCAAGGGCGTCAACCTCTACGTCAAGGTAGAGTCCTTCAATCCGATGGGCTCGGTGAAGGACCGGCTGGCCCTGGGGGTGATCGAGGACGCCGAATGCCGCAGTGAACTCAAGCCCGGACAGACGATCGTCGAAGCCACGAGTGGCAATACCGGCATCGGCCTGGCCATGGTCTGCGCCCAGAAGGGCTATCCCCTGGTCGTCACCATGGCCGAGAACTTCAGCGTGGAACGGCGCAAGCTGATGCGATTTCTCGGCGCCAGGGTCGTCCTGACGCCGGCCGCCCAGAAGGGCTCGGGGATGGTGGCCAAGGCCGAGGAATTGGCCAGGGCGCATGGCTGGTGGCAGCCGCGCCAGTTCGAGAACCCGGCCAACGCGGAGATTCACGCCCGCACCACCGCTGTGGAAATCCTCGAGGACTTCGCCGATGTTTCGCTCGACTACTGGGTCACCGGTTTCGGCACCGGCGGCACGCTGAACGGCGTGTCGCGGGTGCTGAAGGAGAAAAG
>DMQT01000095.1:0-4590 GCA_003455595.1 Betaproteobacteria bacterium | reverse complement strand
CCCCGGCTCGTGGAGCAAGTCACGGCGGCCAGCCGCATTGACGGCTTTGTGCCGATCGACGGCAAGGACGCGCTGCGCTGTGCCAGAGAGCTGGCACAGCAGGAAGGTATTTTTGTCGGCATCTCGGCGGGCGCCACGTTTTCGGGTGCATTATGGGTCGCCCAAGCCGCGCCGCAGGGCGCCAACATCCTGTGCATGCTGCCCGATACCGGCGAACGCTACCTTTCCACACCGCTGTTCGGCGACATTGCCGTCGAGATGACCGAGGAGGAGATTGAACTGTCGAGGTCGACGCCGGGATTCCGATTCGATGTCACCCCGGCAGCCACACCGGCGTCAGTGGAAGCGGCGGATGCCCTGGACGAAGCGGCCACCAGCGAGGTCGATGCCATGTTGCGCGACCCGGACCGGCCTGTCGTCATGTTCGCCTACGAGTGGTGCGAGTTCTGCAACGCGGTCCGCAAGGTGTTCTCGGAGTACGGCATCGCCTACACCTCGATCGATCTCGATTCGGTCGCCTACCAGCAAGGCGACCGCGGCATCAAGATATTCGAGGTTCTCAAGCGGCGGACCGGATCTTTCACCTTGCCTCAGATCTTCATCGGCGGAGCCTTCGAAGGCGGCTGCACCGACGCGTTCAACAGCCTGAAGTCAGGCCAGCTGCACACTCGCCTGCAAAAACACGGGGGCACCATCGACCCGTCAGTCAAGACCGACCCCTATGAACTTCTGCCCAAGTGGTTGCACCCACGTTGAACCGGCGTCGATTGGTTCTAGTGACCCTCGCCTGATTACCAATGCGCCTCCAGCCCGGTCTTCCAGTCATCCACGAACTGCTGGATTGAGTCGATGAAGTCCTGATCCGGTACGGTTGATGGTGAGATGAATAACGGTATGCTGCGGGTTAGGTAGATGTCCTGTGGTCACGGTCCATTGCAGGGCATTGGGACAGCCAGGCAACGAAAAGCGCACGCCATGACTCAAATCCTCGCGGTGCGTATGGAACGTCCCCCATACGCAATAGATTTTACCGCTCGACTTCGCGTCGCTCAGCACCTCTTCGATAGACGCACACCAGTGCGGCAATTCGCTGATAGTCAGCCGGCGCTGCAGATCAGCAGCCGAGGCGGGAATAATAGTCGTGGCAAAGAATTCCATGCGTAAATATTAATCGGAAACAGGGTGGCACGCACATACCCGTCCCGGTCGTTTGCAAGGAAGGCGGGTGGGAATAAATATCTCGCGAAAATGACATCCATGTGATGTCGGGCAAGATTCCGCGGGCAGAAATACCCCCGAAACGCTTTGAAGTACAGGGTGTGGATAGCATAAACAATGCTATTTTCAATAGTTTAATTCACCCGCTTGGCCTACTAAAGTGGGGTTAATCAATCGCATCGTCAATAATGACGAGATTAGCTCACCGAAATCGGCACAATATGATCGTCGATAAATTTTACATTCCCGCCCGGGTACTGGCGCCGGTATGCTGCGACTCTATCCATATTGCTTCTTCCAGCGTCATCAAACGGGGTACGGGGAAGGTCATATCTGGCCGCGTTACGTCAGTCTCAGACTGCGCCGGCACGGTGGAAAGATGATTAAAACTGGGGGCGTCAATGCGTCCGGATTCGATGTCGAATACAATCATGATGTCACCTCCGTTAAGTTTGCCTGACTAACATGCTGTCCAGGCACCCAAATTACAAGCAAGTTTTACACCTATTTTTTAGCCATGCCCGTTATTGTTGCATATTTAGGCGTCATCCTGATTTGGTCGACCACCCCGCTTGCCATCCAGTGGAGCGGCGGTGGCGCGGATTTCATTTTTCCGCTGCTCATGCGTATGGTGATCGGGCTGGTCGCCTGCCTCATTTTGGTGCGTGCCTTGCGCATTTCGATGCCGCTGACGCGCGCCGCCCTGCACGCCTACCTCGCCGCGGGATCAGGCATCTTCGGGGCCATGCTGCTGGTGTACTGGGGTGCACGTTACGTGCCGTCCGGCTTGATCGCGGTGCTGTTCGGACTGATTCCACTGTTTACCGCGCTCATCAACCGGCTCTGGCGTAACGCCGAGCACTTCAGCCGCGCCGGGCTGGTGGGTATTGCGCTCGGGCTGGCCGGGCTGGTGCTCATTTTTGGCGCGGGCAGTCAGCTCCATGCGCAGGCGCTGCCCGGCATCCTCGCCATCCTCGCGGCGGTGGCGCTGCAGGCTGGCAGCCTGGTGTGGGTCAAGCATACCGGTGCCGACGTGCCGGTGCTGGCGCTCACCAGCGGTGCGCTGCTGCTGGTGGTGGCGCTGCTGTTACCGCTGTGGTGGCTGCTGTTTGGCGCAGTGCCGGTGTGGAGCGTGCGTGCCGGTCTGTCCACGCTGTACCTCGGACTGTTCGGCTCGGTGGTCGGTTTCACCCTGTATTTTTACGTGACCAAACACTTGCAGGCCGGGCAAGTCGCGTTGATTACCCTCATTACCCCGGTGAGCGCGCTGCTGCTCGGCCAGGCGCTCAATGGCGAACATCCCGGATTGGATGTGTGGCTCGGCACGGCGCTGATTCTGCTCGGGCTGGGCGTACATCAATGGCGCTTGCTGGTAAGAGTTATAAAATAAGCACTGAATTTAACCGTTGATTCAGCCGCATGGCCGCCAAAATGTTCTACAGTAAAAACCTTCACAAGCGCACAAGGAGTACGACATGGGGCTGTTTGACGACGCATTGAACAGGGTCAAAGGCAAGATGGCCGGTGGCGCAGAAGGCCAGAGCGGTTTAATGGGCGTGGTAATGGGCTGATCAACAATCAGCCGGGCGGCCTCAGCGGGCTGGTATCGCAACTCACGCAAGGCGGCCTCGGCAACGCGGTGTCATCATGGGTCGGCACAGCGGAAAACCAGCCGGTATCCCGTCGGACGCGCTATCGTCCGGCCTCGCGCAAATGCTGCCGGGCGTGGTGGACAAGCTCACGCCGAATGGCAAAGTGCCGTCCGGCGACTTGATGGAACAAGGCCTGGCGATGCTCAAAGGCAAGCTGTTCGGCTGAAATTAAATATAGCCGCCAAAGCCGCGATGCTGTTGCGGCTTTTTTTATGCGCGTCGAACACGTTATCATGCGGATTCGTCATACAAGGATACTGCCGTGAGCCTCATCATCAACCCCAACGCCCCACCGCCCCAGCCGATCGAAAAGCGCATCACACTGAAAACCAAATCGGGAGAAATGGTCAGCCTGAACATCACGCTGGAAGACGAGAAAGGCCGTCAGAGCGCCGCCGAATACATCCATCACCTGTTCCAGTCGATCCGCCAGAAACTCGGCGAAGTCGTCATCGCCCAAGTAAGCGAGACCGCCGACGCCAACGACGTGGCGGAAAACAAGCGCCGCATCCTTTACATTGCCGCGTTCCACGACTCCATGTTCGGCACCTTCAACCGCGTCACCAAACTGCCGGAAAAAGAGCGCGACGAGTTCGTTGAAATTTTCCTGCTCGCCGTCGCCACGCTGATACCCGGCCGCAACATCGTGCTGGATTTGTCCAAAGGCAGTCTGAGCGACGGCGCCGGTCTGAATTAATTCCCCTTTTCCAATTTACCTGCCTCCCACCATGCACCTGCACATTCTCGGTATCTGCGGCACCTTCATGGGCGGCATTGCCGCCATCGCCCGCGCCGCCGGGCACACCGTTACCGGCTGCGACGCCAATGTTTATCCACCGATGTCCGACCAGCTGCGCGCACTTGGCATTGAGTTGATTGAGGGTTTCGACCCCGCCCAGCTCGACCTCAAGCCCGACGTGTTCGTGGTCGGGAACGTCGTCACGCGCGGCAATCCCTTGATGGAAGCCATCCTCGACAAGGGTCTGCCGTATATCTCCGGCCCGCAATGGCTGGCGGAAAACGTGCTGCACGGCAAATGGGTGCTGGCCGTCGCGGGCACCCACGGCAAGACTACCACCACCTCGATGCTGGCGTGGATCCTGGAGGACGCCGGGCTGACGCCGGGCTTTCTGGTGGGCGGTATTCCGCAGAATTTCGGCATTTCGGCGCGCCTCACCGAGTCGCCGTTTTTCGTCATCGAAGCCGATGAATACGACACCGCGTTTTTCGACAAGCGCTCCAAGTTCGTGCACTACCGCCCACGCACCGCCGTGCTCAACAACCTCGAATTCGACCATGCCGACATCTTCCCCGACCTAAACGCCATCGAAACCCAGTTTCACCACCTGGTGCGCACCGTGCCGGCGCAGGGGCTGATCGTCGCCAACGGCACCGAGGACAGCCTGCGCCGCGTCATCGCGCGCGGCTGCTGGACACCGGTGGAATGGCTCGGCGTCGATGACGGCTGGACCGCCAGCGGCGGCGAATCCAGCTTCGACGTGACGTTCAACGGCCAGCCGCAAGGCCGCGTGGCGTGGGCGCTGATGGGCGCGCACAACGTCCACAACGCGCTCGCCGCTATCGCCGCCGCACGGCACGCGGGCGTGTCCACGCAGGTGGCCTGCGAAGCGCTGTCCCGCTTCGAGAACGTCAAACGCCGCATGGAACTGCGCGGGACGGTCAACGGCGTCACCGTGTTTGACGACTTCCTTATACACAT
>DMQT01000172.1 GCA_003455595.1 Betaproteobacteria bacterium | reverse complement strand
GTCACCTCCAGCCGCGAAAACTGCCTGGGCGGCGACTGCCCGCACCACAAGCAGTGCTTCGTGCTGGAAGCGCGCAAAAAAGCGCTGGAAGCTGACATCGTGGTGGTCAACCACCACCTGTTTTTTGCCGACGTATGGCTGCGTGACGAAGGCGTGGCTGAGCTGTTGCCCGCCTGCAACACGGTGATTTTTGACGAGGCGCACCAGTTGCCGGAAACCGCCGGGCTGTTCTTCGGCGAGACGATTTCCACCGGCCAGCTGCTCGAACTGGCGCGCGATGCGCGGCTCGAGGCGGTGCAATCATGCAAGGATTACGCCGCGCTGCCAGAAGCTGCGCTCAAGCTGGATAAGACCACGCGTGATTTGCGTTTGATTTTTGCCGAGGACGGCGGACGCTGGCCGCTCGACAAGGTGCGCGATCGCAAAGGTTTTGAGGCCGCGTTTATCGCTGCCAGCAGCGCTCTCGACGAACTGGTCGCACATCTGGAAAGCCAGGCGCAACGTGCGCCCGGGTTGGAATCGTGCTGGCAGCGCAGCCGCGAACTCGCCGCCGCGTTTGAAAAATGGCAGGCGCCGCTGCCCGCCGAATGCGTGCGCTGGGTGGAGGCCTTCAGCCAGGCGCTGACCTTCAACACCACGCCGCTGTCGGTCGCCGACGTGTTCAAAAAGCAGATCGAAGGCAGCGCGCGCGCCTGGATATTCACCTCTGCCACACTCTCGGTCAAAGGTGATTTTGCGCATTATCGCAAGCAACTCGGCCTGCTCGACGCGCCCAGCGCGAGCTGGGAAAGCCCGTTCGACTATGACCGTCAGGCCATGCTCTATTCGCCGCTCAACATGCCGGAGCCGAATACCCCCGGCTACACTCAGGCCGTGGTCAAAGCCGCGCTGCCGGTCATTGCCGCCAGCCAGGGCCGCGCCTTTCTGCTGTTTACCTCACTGCGCGCCATGCGCGAGGCGCATAGCTTGCTGCTCGAAGCGTTCGAGCGCGACAGCTTGCCGTATCCGGTATTGCTGCAAGGCGAGCAATCGCGCACCGAACTGCTGGAACGCTTCCGCACATTAGGTAACGCCGTGTTGCTCGGCAGTCAGAGCTTCTGGGAAGGCGTAGATGTGAAAGGCGAAGCGCTGTCGCTGGTGGTGATCGACAAACTGCCGTTTGCGCCGCCCGACGACCCGGTGTTGTCGGCACGTATCAACCAGATCAACGAAGCGGGCGGCAACGCCTTCATGGAATACCAGCTGCCGCATGCGGTGATTACTCTCAAACAGGGCGCCGGGCGCTTGATACGCGACGAGGCCGACCGTGGCGTGCTGATGATCTGCGACCCGCGTTTGATCGGCAAGCCTTATGGCCGCCGCATCTGGCAAAGTCTGCCGCCAATGCGGCGCAGCCGGGTCGAGGCCGAGGTGCTGGCGTTTTTTGCAGCTGAGCCGCTTGCGGATTTGCAAGCGGGGCGGGCCTCTCCGGAGTTACAGGAATAGAACGAATCTGGATGGCCCGGCGTAATCGGTGCAGCATGCTGCACCACACGAGGGTATGAGGTCGTATTCACTCCCATACTCAGTCGGTACCGGCGTCACTGGGGCTGGTTTTTGCTGACATGCCTGGCGCAGCGATTGAGATTTCATCTGCTCAGCACCAGCCAGACGCCCGTTGCGGCTACCGCTGCGCCTGATAGTTGCATTAATGGCAGCGCGCCATGTTTCATGTATTTCCCTAGCACGATACCGATACCATGCAACGCGGCTGTGGCCAGTACGAACCCTAATGCATAGGCGACAGGCAAGGCAGCTAGCGGTATTTCCGTGCCGTGGGCATGGCCGTGGAACAGGGCAAAAATGCCTACCAGCGCCATGCCTGCTGCCACTGGCAGGCGGGCAGAAAACACAATGAGCAATCCCAATACCAGTAAGGATGCGGCGATACCGGTTTCGACCATGGGTAATTGCATGCCGGCCAATGCCAGCATGCCGCCCAGCGTCATCATCGCAACGAATGCCAGCGGGATGCGCCATAGCGCACGGCCGCCTTGCTGCACCGCCCACATGCCGACGGCGAGCATGGCGAGCAGGTGATCAAGTCCAGTGAACGGGTGGGTGATGCCGGCTTCGAATCCTGCGCCATGCATGCCGAGCAGATGCGCAGAAGCCGGTGCTGAAAGCAGGATCAGGACGCTAGCCAGTAAAAGTGAATAAGGTGTACGCATGGTAATGCTCCTATCGGATTTTGACTTTGATGAGCTCTTCACCTGCCGGATCGGTGACGTGTACCGCGCACGCAATGCAGGGATCAAAACTGTGGATGGTGCGCAGTATTTCTATGGGTTGCTTGGGATCGTATAGCTGCGTGCCCTTGAGCGCGGCTTCGTAGGGGCCTTCCTGTCCTGCCGCGTCGCGCGGGCCGGCATTCCAGGTGCTGGGCACGACGGCCTGATAGTTGTCGATCTTGGCGTCCTTGATGACGATCCAGTGCGCCAGCGCGCCGCGCGGCGCTTCCATGTAACCCACGCCTTTGGCGGTAGCAGGCCAGGAGGAGGGTTCCCACAATTTTTCATTAAAGGTTCTGACATCGCCTGACTTGATGTTGGCAATCAGATTGTCGTACCAAGTCTGCATGGCATCGACGATGATCTTGCTCTCCAGCGTGCGCGCGGCGGTGCGTCCCAGCGTGGAATACAGCGCGGTGACCGGCAGGTCGAGTTTTTTCAGCGTCATGCCCACCAGTTCTTTGGTCTGTGCGTGGCCTTTGGCGTACAGCATCAGCACCCGCGCCAGCGGCCCGACTTCCACAGCGTGTCCCTTCCAGCGCGGGGATTTCATCCAGGAATAAGACTGATCCACGTCCAGTTGCGCATAAGGCGGTTTGGGACCGGTGTAGTTCAGCGCAGTTTCGCCGACATAAGGATGCAGCCCCTTGTTCTTGCCATCCTTGTAGTCGTACCAGGAATGCGCGACGTATTCCTGGATCTGGTCATCGGCATTGAGATCGACCGGGTGGATGGTGGACAGGTCGCGGTTGAGGATGACGCCGGAAGGGATCAGGAAACTGCTGGGGTCGGACATGCCTTTTTCCGGGAAATCGCCGTAGGTCATGAAATTGCCGATGCCTTCACCCTGCTTGAACCAGTCCTTGTAGAAACCGGCGATGGCCAGCGTGTCGGGCACATACACCTGATCGACGAAATCGCGCATCTGATGAATGATATCCTGCACTTTTTGCAGGCCGATGATGTTCACGGACGTAGCTGCTGCGCCCCCACCGCGGTAGTGGGGGCCCTTGCCGTTTCCTTCATGCTCCGGGTGCACGCTGATCGCACAGGGCACGCCGCCCACTACAAAGTTGGGATGCGGATTTTTGCCGCCGAAGATGGTGTGCAGTTGCGCCACGTTGCGTTGCCAGGCCAGCGCGTCAAGGTAGTGGGCGACGGCCATCAGGTTGGCTTCGGGCGGCAATTTGTAGGCGGGGTGCCCCCAGTAGCCGTTGGCAAAAATGCCCAGTTGACCGCCTTCGACAAAGCCCTTGAGTTTCTTCTGTACGTCGGAAAAATAGCCGGGGGACGATTTGGCATAACCGGAAATGCTTTGTGCCAGCGCGGAAGTGGCTTTGGGGTCGGCCTTGAGTGCGGAGACGACATCCACCCAGTCCAGCGCGTGCAGGTGATAAAAATGCATGACGTGATCGTGCACAAACTGCGCAGCGATCATCAGGTTGCGGATCAGTTGTGCGTTGGCCGGGATTTCGTATTTCAGCGCATCTTCCACCGCACGCACCGAGGCGATGCCGTGTACCAGCGTACACACGCCGCAGATGCGCTGGGCGAATGCCCATGCATCGCGCGGGTCGCGGCCGCGCAGGATGATTTCAATGCCGCGTACCATGGTGCCGGCACTGGAAGCTCGGGTAATGCGGCCATCGGCATCGGTTTCCGCCTCGATACGCAGATGCCCTTCGATGCGGGTAATCGGATCGACGATAACCCGGTTGGTGGGTGCGTTCATTTATCCTCCAGATTGTCAGCGACCAGCTCCAGCAGGCTGAGCATGGTTTTGTCCCAGTGAAAGTGATCCTGACCATCATCAAACGTCTGGCGGCAGTTGGAACAACTGGAAACCAGCATTTCCGCGCCGGTGTCGTCAATTTGCTTCATTTTGATCTGGAACGCCTGGTAACGGATCGGGTCGGCGCGGTGGATCGTGACGACGCCGCCGCCGCCGCCGCAACACCAGTTCAGCCCCTTGGTGTCCTGCATTTCGATGAGTTCTGCGCCTAGGCCGTCGATCACTTCACGCGGCGCCTCGATGGCACCGCCGCGGCGCGATACCTGGCACGGGTCGTGGAATGTCAGCGTCTTGCCCAGCGGCTTGGTCTTGAGCGCGCCGGATTTGGTGTTTTCCGCCAGAAATTCGGAAATGTGCAGCACTCTGAAGGGCAGCGGTTTGCCGTAAATATTCGCGCCCTGCCAGCGCATCGCGCCGTAGGCGTGTCCGCATTCAGGCAGAATCAGCAACTTCGCCCCCGCGGCAATGGTGGCGTCAATCAGCTTCATGCTCATCTCTTTTTGCCAGGCGCTGTTGCCGGAGAGCATGCCGAAGTTGGTGGCCTCGTAGCCGTCGCTGCGGAAAGTCCAGTTCAGCCCGAGGTGGTTGAGTATTTTTGCGGTGGCGACGATGGAGTCCGGGTATTTCATGATTTCGATGGAAGACATCGCGGCGACGATATCAGCCTGCGCCTTGTCCACGAAGATCTCGACCTCATTGTCGTCGGCGAGCCATTCGCAGCGTTCCTTGAATACCTTGGGGGTGGCGCCGAGCGGACTGCCTTCGCGCTTGGCGCGCTCCGCTACCGCCCACAGTTCATGCGGCACCAGCCCGGCCTGGTTCATGCCGTGGCGTGCCAGCCCGACCAGCGCGGCAATGTCGATACCCATCGGGCAGATCAGCGTGCAGCGACCGCATAGGGTGCAGCTGTCGTAGAGCAGTTCCTGCCATTCCTCCAGCTGTTCCACCGTGACTTTTTTCTTCAGATTGAGCGCCCGGTAGATCATTGCGAATGGTCCGGATTCGTGCTTGTAGGCTTGCTTGAATGGCTCCAGTTTCCAGATCGGCGTGTACTTCGGGTTGCCGGAGGCCACATAAAAGTGACAGGCTTCCGCGCACATGCCGCAATGGATGCAGGATTCCATATAGGTCGCAGCCACTGCGCCGAAATCTTTTACAAAGTAGCGCATGGCCGTTTCTACCCGCTGTGCGTCGGGCATGTCGCCTTGCTTGTCGTAACGTGGCTCGGGGTTTTTCACCGAGAACCGCGGCTGGTTGAGTTCCAGCGGGTGCGCGCTGTCAATATCCGCTGTGCTCATATTGATGCCCCCTTGCGTTCAAATAATGCGCCGGTGCTGCCGCGGGAGACAAATACCAGGGCCGCGTGCATGAGCTTGCCAAAAGGAAACCACACCAGTAACAATGCTACCGACAGGATGTGGATAGCCAGCAGCGTTTCGTAACGTGCACCCAGATGGGCGACAGCCAGCATGCCGGTGGCGACCGGGGCAAAGGTGACAAACCAGCTGAAATAATCGTCGAAATTGGATAAGAGTCGCAGTACCGGATGGCTGA